>QMLT01000057.1 GCA_003646875.1 Deltaproteobacteria bacterium | reverse complement strand
GGATTACCCTTGAGAAAATAGAGGAAATATCCAAAACGGGTGTCAACCTGATCTCAGTTGGCGCCATTACTCATTCGGCACGATCCGTTGATATCAGTCTCGAGGTGATGAAGAAGTAGATCTATGGATGCATTAATCGACAAGGCTGCCCGGATTATTCTGGGTTCTAAATTAACTATTGCCCTTACAGGCGCTGGCATCTCAGTAGAGTCGGGTATCCCGGACTTTAGAAGCAAGGGGGGTCTATGGGACAGGTTTGACCCGGAGGAATACGCCACTATTTATGCCTTTAAAGATAATCCGGAAAAGGTCTGGCGAATGTTAAAAGAAATGGAACAGATTGTTGATAACGCAAGGCCCAATGCGGCACACACAGGGCTTGCTGAGTTAGAGCAAATGGGTTTGCTGAAGAGCGTACTTACTCAGAATGTAGACAATCTCCACCAGGAGGCTGGTTCCCGGGATGTTATCGAATATCATGGAAACTCCCGTTCCCTTACCTGTCTTTGGTGTAACAGGAAATATGATTACAAAGAGAAAAAGGATAAGTATCCACCTCGATGCGAGTGTGGAAAGATACTTAAACCAGATGTTATCTTTTTTGGTGAGGCAATTCCTTCTTTGGCAATGGCAAGGAGTTCCCAGTTAGCCTCTACCTGTCAGGCCTTATTGATAATAGGTACTTCAGCAGTTGTCTCTCCTTTTAACATACTTCCGAGGCAGGCAAAGCAGGTAGGTGCCACAATAATTGAGATAAACCTGGAAAAAACAGTGCTCACTGATGGTATTACCGATATCTTTCTCCAGGGCAAGGCCACAGAACGAGTGTCACAGGTTGTGTCTGCTGTTAAAGCGTTACAAGGCGCCTGAACTCACCCTTGAGGAGCTCTCGTGATACTTCTCTCCTGGGCTCTATTCAACCATGGCCGCTTATCCGGGCCTACAATCTTGGAAACCCTTTCTCTAATCCAGTCAAATGGGAGATCTTCTTTTGGAGGAAACTTCTCTATATATTCAATATAGGGTGCGCCCTTTAGATCTTTTTCAGGTAAAATCGCATCCCTTTTCCCATCAAATTCCACGGTAGGCAATCCAGCTTTCTGGCAGAGGGGCTTGTCAAACGTTGCAGCCGCATTTACCCAGCTTCCATTCAAAAAGAACTGGTTATATCCATGTCTGGGAAATGTATTGGTTCCCATCATTTCAAGAATGTGTGCGGGTAATTTATGGTTTTTGATCTTGGCAAAGACAAGTCTGCTCGGTATGCCTGCAGCCCTTCCAAGCGCAGTAAGGAGCACTGCTTTCTGGACACAGTATGCCTTTCCCCATTCAAGGATCCTGGATGCCCTAAAGTCCTCTATAAATACAGAAATCATATAGATATTGTATCTTATGGAATCCCTCACAAAATAAAAAAGCGCTACCGCTTTTTCTTCATCGCTGACACAGCCACGCGTCATCTTTGTTGCTGTCTCAATAATTTTCTTGTGGTCTGCCTCAATAGTGGAAGTTGCGCGTAAATACTGCCCCATTTCTGAACTCATAAATCATCTCCTTATTGAGTTACGAATTGATCGGGTAATCAGGTTAAATTTTATATAACGTAAGGGGATTATCCACTAACCTTCGGTTTGCCTCGCTTAATTTCTCCTCACTTGAAATAACGGCAACGCCCTGCCCTTCCCCGGTTTGATCAAAATATTTTTTTGCCGCCTCCTTCACCTGTGTGGACGTCAGGGACAAAAGCCTCTGTTTAAATCGATTGCGGGATTCATCCGAAAGAGACATGATTTTACGGTAAAAGGCCTTGCGGGCGGCAGGGCCGGGTGGATCCGGTTTGTCGATTTCTGAACATACCTGAAAAATAGCCTCTTTTATATCCTGATCCCCATAATCATCTGATTTTATGAAAACTGCGGCCCCTTTATACGCACTCAACGTCTCTACAATATGGGGGTCCCGGTAAGAGCCGAACCCGAACAGCCCGCTTTCAGGATTATAAATGGCAAAACCACCATAGGCGCCGCCCTTTTCCCTTATCTCGCGATGCAGGTACATGGACCGGAGGATTTTGCTGATAACTGCCAGTGACGGCGAATCCTCATGCACCATACGCACCACCGGAAAGGTTTGGGCCACAAATGATACTGCCGAGGCGGTGCTCCATCCTTCTCTTGGAATCTCGTCATTTTTTTCAATGTGTGGTGGTTTAAATCCCTCGCTATTCTCAGGTGAAAGATTTTTCTGAAGCGAAGACGCCAGAGGAAGCGCGGCCTGAAGTTGCTGCTCTTCACCTATTAATGCCATCTTAAAGTTATTGCGGGTTAGTATGGTTCTGCCGATTAACTTCAAATCGGCAGAAAGTTTTTCCAGTTGATCATCCGTGATATTCGCGGTCAGATCTTTTATCATTTTTAACTGGTGAATACCATGCCAGCTCTCAGAAAGCGCCATTGTGGCAGAAAAATTCCTGGAAGCAAGCGACATGGCCAACTGGTGACCATTGTGGATAACCATAGTTTCCAGGCCTGCTCGGTACTCGAACAGCAAGCTCTTTAAACGATTAAGGTCTGAAAAATCAAACGAACACAACAATTCTGATATGATTTCAAACATTCTGTCCTGATTCCGGGTAAGACATTTTCCATTGAATGTCACAAAAGGGAGGCAGGCGCCTTCGCTGTCAAATTTGTTTCGAGCCTGTGCCGAAAGTTCGATACCACCAGTATAGGCATCAATTAATTGTGCCATATCGGCATAATCCCGTCGTGTTGTCCCGATTTTTGTAAAGGCATGACAAAAAAATGGGGCCAGGGGAATGAGTTCTTGTGGAATGTTGCCACCGCCTGCTGCGGCGGAAAAATAAAAAATTCCGGCGGTGGGTTGCTGATAACAGGCTGCTGGCGCTGGTTCGGTCATGACCGTCTCAGGAATACCTTTTACCCACGGTGGAATATCTTCCCTTTCCAGTGAAGGGAGCACCGAAACATCTTCCGCCCTCTCCTGAAGTTTTTTCAGGGCATCACTGTCTTTTCTGATTTTTACAAGATCAGATTCGGTCATACGCGTCTTTATCACATCAAGTTCCCTGGTAACTCGCATCCCTTCCTTCACTGCCATCTCTTGATCAGGCATGAGTGTCAGCCGAACCCTGTGTGGGTTGTCAAGAAAATACGACTTGATCCTGTTTTCAAAAAATGGTTCTCTGGATACCATGTCTCGCAGCTTAGCTATATCCTCATCAAAGTTAAGAACTCTTACAGGATCACCACCATGAAACCAGCTTCCAGAAAAATTAAGCAGCAGCTGAATCCCATATGGATACGGGTGGTTGGTTATTTCTTTACGATGAAATTCAAGCTGGTGAATTGCCGAATCAATCAGTCTTTTATCAATTCCACCATCGGCCAGGCGCTCGAAAACATCAAAAATAATTTTTTCAATATTATCCGCATCAGATCCTTTCACATCTTTCAGGCCGGCCGCGAACAATGTGTCGCGGTTACCCGCATCAAAGCCAGCTCCATCACTTAATGAGGTTCCTAACTTTGAGTCGATCAAGGCCTTACGAAGAGGGGAAGCGGAATTGCCCAGAAGGATTTGTTCTAAAAGGGTAAGGGCCAGGACCTCAAATGAATCCTTGATGTCTGCCGTCAGCCATGCCAGGCACACCTGACATTTTTTCGTGGGATCTTCATCTTTATTAAATGGATAATAATATGTCTCGTATTTGGGCTCTTTCCAGCGCACTTGTAAAGGCACTTCGGTCTGTGGATCAATTGCGTCAAAATGGCGCAGTATTTTCTCCTGAATAAAGTTTAGGTGATCTTTCAACGGAAGATTGCCATATGTATAAAAGAAGGCATTACTCGGATGATAATGGCGCCTGTGGAATGCCTTCAGCTGTTCATGGGTCAATTTAGGAATGACAGCAGGGTCTCCGCCGGAGTTAAAGCGGTAGGTCGTGGATGGATAGAGAGCCTGTAAAAGAGATCTGGCCAGCACCTCACTGGGGGATGACATAGCCCCTTTCATCTCATTATAAACGACCCCTTTATACGTCAGCTTGAAGGTGCCCTTTTCATCTGCATCTGGCTCAACCTCCAAACGGTGGCCTTCCTGTTTGAAGCTGAGTGAATCCAGATTTGGGAAAAAAGCCGCATCCAGGTATACATCCAGCAGGTTATAGAAATCTTTTTTATTCTGGGTTGAGAATGGGTACATAGTCCAATCTGAGGCGGTAAACGCATTCATAAACGTAGATAAACTTCTTTTTAACATTGAAAAGAATGGGTCCCGCACCGGAAAAGATCTGGAACCGCAGAGAACCGTGTGTTCTAAAACATGCGCAACACCGGTCGAATCTGCGGGCACGGTTTTAAACGCAACGCTGAAGGTGTTCTCCGTATCGTTTGCACTGATGTGAACATGCCGGGCTTTCGTTTTTTCATGTTCCAGTTCGTAGAAAATGGAACTAATTTGCTTAAGCGAACAAACCCTGCAAATGCGATAGTCATTTATACTATCGCCTTCGTTAAGGTCTGGATTACGTGGATCTTTTGACGTATTCATGGACTGCCTTGATAATTTTCATAAAATGTGAACAATGGCAAAGCCCGTTTGAGTAAAGAGAGATTAGCATTAGCAATGCCATGAGACAATAAGGACTCGCTTTTTGTGGGCCGAAGTGTAAGGAATTTGCCCTTATGTGTCAATGGTAAACACCTATTTTCTTAAAGATCTTATATTCATAAAGAGTAATTGCTTACAAGCGTTGTTATTTATGACTTCCCTGACTGACACGTTTGGCATGTGGATAACTGGTCGGTATGTCTTGACATCAAAATATTAGTACTTACACTTTTAAGGCACTGAAGAGGGAGGAAACAGCTAGGCTGTCCACGTTACTACCTAAAAATTTTTCGGAAATACCCATCACCGACCATCTATCAATGATAATTGACTACTGACAACTGGATATTAAAATGACCGACGTCGGAGAACTGGCTGCTTTAGTTATATAATTATTCAATGCATTAGAAATAATTTCGATCAGCTCGCAATGACACTCGAGACTTGACATGACACTAGTGAAGCTTGAGTTGATATATCTGCAGCAGGTAAATATGTCGATTCTTTCAAAGAAGAACCCCTATTCCAGAAAAGATCTATTTAGGTTGACTTCTGAAATAACTACTGTTATGCATATAATGTAGATTGTAGAAGTATTGTGAAATAAATCATCTGATGGAAGAATTTTTTCAAAAATTAAGTTTCTCATCTCCTCAGTACAGCAAACATATTAAAACCACCCTATTTGCCTTCCTTAAGAGGAAATGTACTTTTACATAAAGCTTGTATCCATTATTATCTTATTACTTCTTTCAGGTTTCTTTTCTTCATCTGAGACCGCCTTTTTTTCACTCAGTAAGGTCAGGCTGCACCGAAGAAAAATCCGAAAAAGTTCGAGGTTTAAATATATAATAAATCTCCTAAAGGCTCCGAGCACATTTCTCACCACAGTGCTTATAGGTAATGAGATTGTGAATATATGCATCTCTGTCGTGGCCGCTGCACTTGTTTACTCTCTTACAAAGGATATAATCAGCAACCAGTTTCTTCCCTTTTTCTCCATGGCAGTGACTGTGCCTGTACTCCTGCTCTTTGGGGAGATAATACCTAAAACCATAGCGGTTAAATTTCCAGAAAAGATAGCTTGCTTTAACTCATATCCTCTATACCTTTTTTCACGTGCCATAGTTCCACTTCGACATGTGCTCAATTCCGCTGCAAAGGTATTTATCCACCTCTTTGTGAAAGACCCGACAAAACAGCCCCTCGATTCAGCAACAATTGATGAGGGTATCTTCAAATCAATGGTAGATATTGGCAGCAAAGAGGGAACAATTGAACCTGGTGAGCGTGATCTTATTCACAAGGCCTTTCATCTGGATGATATATCTATATCCGATATAATGATACCACGAGACAGGATAGCAGCAGTGCCACAGGATATCAGTGAAGAATCCCTTATGGAAATTATTGAGACAAAAAAGTTCTCACGATACCCTGTTTTTAAAAAAAGCATTGACCATATCACCGGCTTTGTCCATGCAAAAGATCTCCTGCGTCTTAAAGGTTCTGCATCCAGAAAAAAGTTTCCGACAATAAAGTCTATTCTAAGAAAGCCAACATTTATCTCTGAAGGTAGAAATGCATTGTCTGTGTTGATTCAATTTCAGAAAAACAAAAGCCATATAGGAATAGTGACCAACAGCCATGGGAAAACAGTTGGAATGGTTACGCTTGAGGATATCCTTGAGGAGCTTTTCGGTGAGATAATGGATGAAACCGATAGAGAGGGCAAAAACAATGCTTGAACTTCTCCTATGGATTTTTCTTATTTTCGCCTCTATATTCTGTGAGGGATTTTTCTCAGGAACCGAAACTGCGATGGTTTCTGTGGACCGGGCGCGCATAAAGGCCCTTGCAGAACAGGGCTCGAAAAAACACACATTGGTGGAAGCGATTCTTCACACCCCGGAAAAATTCTTCTCTACAACACTGCTTGGCACCAATATATTTGAGGTACTGAGCAATGCAATTGCAACGCTTTTGATTATCAACTACCTTGGCGAACAATATAAATATGCAACCATACTCATCATGACACCGATTATCCTCATTTTAGGAGAGATTACCCCAAAAACTATCTATCGCTACCATGCTGAAGAAATAACCCCGTATCTCGTATATCCTCTCAAGGTGATATCCATACTTTTCTATCCATTTATATTAGTCCTGACCTGGCTGACAACCCTTTTTATGATGCTTTTTGGCGTGGGCAGCGCTCGGCTTAAGCCCTACGCTACACGTGAAGATCTTGAGAACTATTTAGACATGTGGAATATAGACAGCAGTCTGAGAACAGCTGAGAAAAAAATCGTCGAGCGTATATTTGACTTTTCTGAAACCGAGGTGGAAGACGTTATGATACCGCTCGTCAACGTAGAAGCATTAGAGATACAAGACCATATTGACAAGGCTATAAGCCTTGCCCAAAAAACCGGTTACTCAAGAATACCAGTATTTTCAGAGGAAGCATATAATATCATAGGCATTGTTCACGCCTTTGACCTCCTTACTGCCCGGCAAAAAACGCTAACCCTCAAGGATATAATGCGTCCCGCCCCATATGTCCCCAACACCGCCCCTGTTGATGAACTTCTTAAGCACCTGCGAACTGAAGGGAATAGTATTGCTATAGTTGTTGATGAATATGGCGGCACCACAGGCATTGTTACTATTGAAGACATACTTGAAGAGGTTGTCGGAGAAATATATGATGAGTACGATAAAGAAGAGCATTTTTTTGTAAAAATTACACACAATAAATACCTCGTGAACGCCCGAATGGAAATAGATGAACTCAATGATCATCTCAATCTAGGGCTTCCCAAGGATGATTACGAAACAGTGGGAGGTTTTCTCCTCAAGCATATGGAAAAGATACCCCGGATTGGTGAAAGTTTTGAGTTTGCCAACCTGAAATTCATTATCACGGATGCTGATAAGCGCTCTATCAAAAAGATATCAATTACTATCCATGATAATAAAGAAAAAGGAGAGGAAACAGGGATACAATAAAGTGGGGAAACCCCCTCACCCTCTCGCCTTACCCCTTCCACCGAGGGAGGCGGACTGAAAGGATGCCACTCATCCCCGTGGACAGCACGGGGTATTCTAGAATGTTTCATAAAACTGAATTGTGGACATAGCATCCGGCAGGCGATATGTCAAAAATATGAAAAATTTACCAAAAAGTGGCATTAATTTACCTATAAACTGGTAATTATTTACCAATTTTGTAAAGAATTATATAATAATCTTGGTGACTTGGTGTCTTTGTGGCTGAACTATTACCTTATCTTGTAAAAAAACCAACAATATCGTTAGATATCCTCGATATCAATAATAGTTAATCAACGAGTATGTGAGGTCTTTATGAAAATAGCACAGTTCCACGATAAAGAACGTATTCGGTTAGGTATCATAAATGATAACAGTCTTATACCTTGCGATTTCAAAGGTGAAATGATCGATTTCATCAAGACAAAACCCGAATGTAAGCCTTCTGGAAAGGCTATAGCTCTAGCTAATATTACCCTTGCTCCACCCGTGAGCAGTCCATCTAAAATAGTTGCGATTGGACTAAACTATAGCGATCATATTCGAGAGAGCAAAGGAGATGTTCCGAAATTTCCTCTGATCTTTGCAAAATTTCCGAATAGTTTGATTGGTCATAAAGACTTCATCACCTGGGATGTGAATCTTACTAAAAAGGTAGATTTTGAAGCAGAGCTGGCTGTTATTATTGGAAAGAGAGTACATAAATGTTCAGAAACCGAGGCCATGGAAGCAATTTT
>QMLT01000056.1 GCA_003646875.1 Deltaproteobacteria bacterium | reverse complement strand
TATCAACTCTGCTTAAATAGCAGCCTTCTAATTGCAGTAGATGCACTTATTGTGTTACAATTTATTCCATAATTCCCAGAATTGAGGAAATGATTTATTCACACAATTTTCATCCTTTATTGTTATTCCTGGCACCTTCAATCCTACCACGGCCAAACTCATGGCCAGCCTATGATCATTATGGGATTCCATCGTCGCTCCTGAAAGCCTTCTTCCCCCATAGATGATCAACCCGTCACCCAGTTCCTTCACCCGGCTGCCTATCCGACTCAATTCAACGGCAATAGCCTTTAAGCGGTCGCTCTCCTTATAACGCAGGTGAGAGACGTTTTGAATAGCTGTCTTGCCTTCAGCAAATAGGGCAATGGCTGCCAGGGTGGGCACCATGTCCGGCATAGCTCCCATATCTACCTCAACGCCGGAGAGCGCTCCGCCATGAACAGATACCCAGTCATTTTCCCTCTCAATACGGCATCCCATTTCTTCAAGAACATCGAGGAAAGCGGTATCTCCTTGCTTGGTTGTATAAGGTCTGATATTTTTCGTTATAACTATTCCACCGGTAACGGCTGCTGCTGCCCAAAAGTAAGAGGCTGCTGATACATCACCCTCTATTGAAAACTGACTGGGCAGATAGCCATACCCTGCTGGGACATTGAAATAGTTGTATCGATCACGATCCACGTGAACTCCGAACTTCTCCATTACGTCAAGAGTAATATCCACATATGGCCGGGAAACCAATCTTCCGGTTATCTTGATCTCCAGATCTTTTTTAGCATAGGGCCCGGCTAAAAGAAGTGAAGAGACATATTGACTGCTTTTGTTTACAGTCATCTGCACCTTCCCTCCATAAATCCCCTTTGCCCTGATAAATAATGGTGGAAAGTTGTCTTTCTCGATATATGTCACCTCTACTCCTAATTTTTTTAATGCCTTAACAAGGTCTCCAATAGGTCTTTCGTACATGCGAGGGGCGCCATAAAGGATATATTCACCCCGAGCAAGGGCAACAGTGGAAAGGAGAAGACGATATGAGGTCCCCGAATTTCCCAGGAAAATTTCTTTCCTGTCTACGGCAGGTAGAAATTTACCTCCCGACCCAGAAATCGTTATATTCTCTCCCTCAATGCTTATTTTTACTCCCAATTGCCTGAGTGCATTGACTGTATAAAGAGTATCTTTGGAGGTGAGAAAACCCTTAAGAAGGCTCTCTCCATTTGCCAGGCTTGCCGCGATGAGCGCCCGGTGGGTGATGCTTTTAGAGCCCGGTATTCGGATGGACGCATCAATAGACTGTCTGGGTTGAATCTTCTTCAATTCCTGAGCGCCTCTTTCACTGCTTGTTTCATGGCGCCGATAGGTGGCTCGATACCTGTCCACAACCTGAATTGCTCTGCCCCCTGGTGGATAAACATTCCGAGTCCATTGATTGTCAGGCATCCTCTGGCCCTGGCCATAGTCAGCAGCCTGGTCTCAATGGGATTATAGATGATGTCCATTACCGCCATTCCTTTTTTCAGGATATGTTCCGGAACTACGCACTGGTAATTATATGGGGTCATTCCTACCGGTGTGGTATGTATCAAAAGGTCTGCTCCAGTATTTGCAAGTTGATCAATATGGATAAATGGGCAGGCCAGGGAATGGGCAAGCGCTCTTCCTCTCTCAGTGGAGCGGTTAACTACTTTAACCTCCACACCATTTTTTTTTAATATAAATCCTATGGCACGAGCAGCGCCCCCAGCACCTATTATGAGGCAGGTTTTGCCGGAAAGTTCGATCTTCTCCTCCAGGGCTTTAAGAGCGCCGATCGCGTCGGTATTGTAACCTACCAGGTGACCGCCTTTATTGACAATGGTATTGACAGCTCCTATCTTTTTCGCCAGGCCATCCACCTCATCGAGCAAAGAGATCACAGAAGATTTATACGGTAAGGTGATACTCATCCCCTTTATGCCAAGCGCCTTTATCCCCTTAAGACACCCATCTATATCTCTGGTTTCAAAGGCCAGATAGATTGCGTTAACACCAATCGCTTCAAAAGCCGTATTATGCATGATAGGGCTCATGGTATGGCATAAGGGGTAACCTACAACGCCGTAAAGGTCTGTGTGTTGATCAATGATCATGGCAAAAAATGTCTTATTATCTTTTTCATTTCAATCACCGGGATCTGCCCTTCGGCAGATTCCTGTCCGTCTTCAAGGGAGACAAATGTTAAATAGCCGCCCATCAGGTGAGAAAAAATTCGGCTGATTCGACCCATGGGACCCATACAGAAGGCAATAATCTTGATTCCCCGATCATGTGCCCTGGGTATAAGTTCAAGCACCCGAAGATTATCCTCCCATGCCTGTGCCCTGGTGACAATCTTGACAATATCGGCTTTTGCCGCTGCACACTCACTGAAGATCTTCCCCAATTCATCCCGTGAAGGGGTGCCCTCACTGATATGCCTGGAGATAATAATGTCAGATTTTCCTCGAGCATCAAAAATCTTTTTTCTCCATTTTAGAGGCAAACTCAATTCCACATCCACAAGGTTCGCTCCTTCTTGAATGGCAGTGAATATATAATCGGCATGGGTCTCGGGGTCTGAATTGCCCTTGCCGCCTTCCTTTTTTGAGCGGTAGGTCACAAGCACTGGTTTAAGGGAAGCTTGAATAATCTGATGTAGATCAAATGTATTCATCATATCCAGCCGTATCTCAAGCATATCAGCCATGGTATCGGCCTTATCTATCTTTTTAATGGCCTCCTCTGTATTTCTTGCTATAATTGGAATGCAGAACATATTTGTATTGACGATTTTCGATTGAAGCCCGCCCTGGCGCCATGATTTGAACTTGCAATGGCTTCTCTTGTTTCTGCATGCTCGCCTCTCCATTGCCATATCCTGAAAAGCCAGGTCTGGGCCAGGGATTGACTATTTGAGGAAACTCTCTAACATTAGTTATATTTACTTAATGTTATCTCTCAGCCTGTTGAGAAACCTCTGCATTTCTTCGTAGTCCCTGCCCCTTATGATATGAGTCAGGTACACAAGCCGGGAGTTTATCTCCTCGATCTGCTTGACCGTATGAGGATTGAACATTATTTCAGCCAGCAGGTGATTGTCTTCAGAAAGGAGCCCCCTCGCAACATTTAGGTGCTTTCTAAATGTAGTGCCCGGTGCCTCCTGTTTTTTCATGCAGGCAGCAAACACCATTGATGAGGCAAAAGGAACTGAGAGGGAGTATGCAATGGTTTGGTCATGTTCCTCAAACGTATACTCGTAGACACTGAGTTTAAGGCTCTTGTATAAATTCCGGAAGAACTCCTTGCCTTCCTCATCGGACTCCTTAATTATAATAGCGTGCTCATTGCTAAGGTCTCTGATATTGGCGAAGGTAGGGCCGAACATTGGGTGAGTGGATACAAACCTTTTTCCCAGCCCTTTGTAGTACTCATATAGACCGGTTTTTACCGATGCAATGTCTGAAAGGATACAGTTCTCCGGCAGATAGGGAAGAGACTCATGAAATGCCTTACGGAAGTTGGGAAGGCTTACGGCGTTGATCACAAGCTCAGGCTCAAACGCCTTGGCCTCGGTAAGTTTAAGAAACCTTTTCACATTAATAAAGTATTTGAGCTTTCTCCGGTCAGGGTCGTAAATAGCCACTTCATGGTCGAGACAGAGCTCTTCTATGAACCAGGCGCCCATATGTCCGGCGCCAAGAATAAATATCCTCATATTACCTTCCTCTCTTTGTAGCAGCCCATCATTTTAAAGTTACTGGTGATCTCTTTTACTTCATCAAGGGCGCCTATAACCTTTTCATCCTTGTTTGACCCCATAAAATCAAGAAAAAAGGCATAGTTCCCCGGCTCATGTGGAATTGACTCTATTCTTGTCAGGTTAATATTTTTCCTTGCAAATACCTCGAGTACCCTAAAAAGGGTGCCTGCCTTGTGCTCTGTGGAGAAAATTACAGAGCATTTATTGCCATCCTCATGGCTCCTTTCCTTTGAGAGCACAAGAAACCTTGTCATGTTTCTGTCCAGATCCTCTATATCCTCTTTTATAATATCAAGGTTATAAAGCTCAGCAGAAAGCTTGCTTGCAATCGCAGCGGTCGACTTTGGCCTTTTTTCAGCCAGCATTTTCGCGGCGCCTGCGGTATCGTAATACGGGACAGAGTCAAGTCTATTCCTTGCAAGAAAGTGACGGCATTGCGCCAAAACCATAGGATGAGAGTGTACAGTGCGGATCTCTCTGTAATCTGTTCCTGGCAAGGCAAGAAGACAGAGATGTATAGGGAGCTCAATTGCTCCCACAACATTGAGCTCGGTATTGATAAGAAGTTCATTTACCTTACCAACAACACCGCCCAGGGTGTTTTCCACAGGAACAATTCCATAGCTATAAAGCCCGGATGTCACCCCTTCAAGCACATCTGCAAATTCTATACACGGTATGGGAATAAGATTACTGTTCCATTCCTTTGAGGCAACTTCACTATACGCACCGTGTTCACCCTGGAATGCAATAAGCTCATAATCCTTCTGCTGAAGGGCTTTGCTTTTCCTGATAATCTCAATATAAATTTTTTCAAAAAATTCGGCATCGATCAACCCTGTCGCATTCCTTCTAATCCTGTCAAGCACTTCCTTCTCCCTTTTGCTGTCTTCAATCTGGGATTTAAACTTCTTGGCCATAAGAGCCAGCCCCATCCTATCGTTTAAAAGATTCATGATCTTTGAATCAAGAAAATTAATGTCTTTTCTAATCTCATCCAGATCCATATTTTACCTCACAATAAGATTTACTATATGCTCCAGTTCTTTAATTGATATTTCTTCCACAACTGCATTGCCTATGCCCTGAAGAAAGACAAAACGTATGCTGTCCTTTCCCCTTTTTTTATCCTTTCTCAGCGCATCAAGCACCCTTTCTCGATCAAGTTTAATTTTGGTCGGGAGTTTCAGTTTCCTGAGCAACTCTTCGATCCTTTCCGAGTCTTTATACGGTAGATAATTTCTTTTTGCCGAAAATGCTGAAGCAACCACCATACCAAGGCTTACAGCCTCTCCATGAGGAACACCAGTAGTTCCTTCAATGGCATGTCCGAATGTGTGGCCGAAATTGAGCTTCCTGCGCTCTCCCTCTTCCTTTTCATCCCTGTTTACAATTGATGACTTTATGAGCAAGGATCCACTTACAAGATTCTCTATTATCTCAGAGTCAAGCTTGAGCGCTTTTTCATGATATCTTTCAAGGTACGAAAACAAATCAACATCTCCTATGGCGGCGTGCTTTACAATCTCTGCTAAACCGGATGATATTTCTATCTCCGGCAGGGACCTCAGGAGACTCGTGTCACAGATAACAAATTCTGGTTGCCTAAAAATCCCTACCATATTTTTATATCCACCGAAATTCACTCCATTCTTCCCGCCGACACTGGCATCAACCTGTGATAGAAGCGTTGAGGGAACAAACCCGAAGCTCACTCCTCGCAGATAGGTTGATGCAACAAAGCCTGCAATATCACAGACAACACCCCCGCCAATCCCGACAATAAAGGATGAACGGTCAGCCTCATAATCAACGAGCTTCCCATATATGGTCTGGACGGTATCAAGGCTTTTTATATTTTCCCCGGTCCCGATCTCTATGACTTCACAGGACGGGAAATCTTGCTGATAGTAGCGCCTGACATTGGTATCTGTAATAATCACCACTTTTTCGGAAGGAATATACTCTCTGAGATTTCGAAGTCTCTCGCTGATCAGTATGATTGAATCGCCTGTGCTGCCATGAATCTCAATGGTTTTCATTATATCTACTCCGCTTATTTTGTGCCTTATTTAGTAACTATTCAGCCACAAAGTCACAAAGATTTGAGAATTATCCCTTTCAGATAAAGGGGTAAAATCATATATACCTATACTTTGTGTCTTGGTGTCTTTGTGGCTACCTGAGCAGTTACCTTATTAATTCCATTCATGCAGTCATGCAGCTCGTGTAACTTCTTCATCAGTCCTGCAAACACATACGGCGGCATAGCCTGATCCTTATCGGATAAGGCCTCACGCGGAATGTAGTGCACTTCAATTATGATGCCGTCTGCGCCGGCTGCCATAGCAGCAAGGCTCATAGGTTCAATGATGCTTAACCTCCCGGTTCCATGAGAAGGATCAACAATGATGGGAAGGTGGGAAATCTCTCTCACTGATGGTACGATGCTTAGATCTAAGGTGTTCCTGGTGTACGTCTCAAATGTTCTTATCCCTCTCTCGCATAGAATGACATTTTGGTTTCCCCCTGCAAGTATGTATTCCGCACAATTCAGCCACTCCTCAATGGTCGAACTAATGCCTCTTTTCAGAAGCACAGGCCTGTCAGCCTTTCCAACCTCCTTAAGTAGAGAAAAATTCTGCATGTTTCTCGCTCCGATCTGTAGAACGTCTGCATATTCGCATACCCAGGATACATCTCGAGGATCGGTGACTTCGGTCACCACCGGAAGCCCGGTCTCTTTTTTTGCTTTTTCAAGTATCTTTAACCCCTTTAGGCCAAGTCCTTGAAAGGCATAGGGTGACGTTCTCGGTTTGAATGCGCCGCCTCTAAGCATATTAGCGCCGGCCTCTTTTACCTTCTGGGCAGTTTTTATTGTCTGCTCCTCACTCTCCACGCTGCAGGGACCGGCAATCACCACGAAATCTTCACCGATTTTAACATTATCTACAGTAATCACTGTTCGTTTCTTGTCGTCACTGTTTAACGATGTAAGTTTAAGATTTTTCATTGTCTAATAATTTCCTTCATCATTGGTATCAATTACATAGGGCGTAAATATTACAGTGTCATTTTTTACTGGTGATGAAAATGATCTGTTACCCTTCACAAGGTGATAGGCATCAAAAAAAGCCATGGACGATCACCCACCCACGGCTTTTTACCCTCAAGTTTTTTCAGGGCGTGGGCGGACCTTTCCAGGTGCAAAAATAGAAACCATAACAATAGATTTCGGTTATATTACTCATTGATCTATCCTTGTATCTATCTACTGTTAATATCATCATTTTCATAGTCATTGAGATTTACGCTGTTAGAAAAAACTTCTGGCATTTATGCCGGAATGAAAAAACCAAACTGCTCAACCCTTCTAACAGAATTACCAGATCGGGGTATTACCAAAGACAGAGCTTTCTATTGGCTTTTCTTTAAGCGCCTCCATGGCTGTGGATACAGATGAACCGTTATGTACAATCCGGCTTACGGCGTTGATCATATTGCCGGGCTTCTTATACTGAAAGATATTCCTGCCTGCAGAAACACCATATGCCCCGGCTGCCATCACGCCATGTACCATCTCCAGGAACTCTTTTTCCCTTGTCTTTTTTTCTCCGCCAATGGCAACCAGGGGAACAGGGCACGCAGAGACTACTTCTTTGAATGTATCTGCTGACCCACTGTAAGGAATCCGCACCATGTCTGCGCCCATTTCTGCTCCAATTCTGGCGGCACGCATTAAGCTCTTTAATCGTTTCTCTTTATCACTTACACTCCCTGGATCCATCAAGGCAAAGAGCGGCATGCCCCATATGGATGCATCTCTCGAGACCTCGCCCAGCATGTTCAACATGACCTCTTCATCCTTTCCACCCACATCTATCCTGACCGATACCGCATCCGCTCCTATGGTAATGGCTTCCTCCACGTCAGCAACGAGCGCCTGTTTTCCATTTTCCAAAGTGGCGGTAAGATGAAGGATCAAACCGATATCCTTTCCTGTATGCCGGTGCCCGGCTGTAACAATCCCTTTATGGAGAATAACTGCATTGGCGCCTCCAAGAGAGACTATGTCCACGGTGTTCTTGATATCCTTGATTCCTTCAATGGGTCCCATACCCACACCGTGTATCAGGGGCACAATAACCGTCTTTTTGCTATTACGGTCCAAGACCCTTTCCATACGAATCTTTTTCCCTAACATTTTGTTCCCTCCTCATTTAATCTAATAATCTTGACCTTCTTTCCCACCCAGGAACGGGGAAGATAGACCCTTCCACAGGCTCCAGTTCGATGGACCTCCCTGCTTAGGCTCTCCTTCCCATAAATAACCATCTTTACACTGATAACCCCTTTTTTCCTCTTATTTTGCTTTTTCACAGTAAGATGGACTCCTCCACAGGTAACTTCTCAATAAGTTGAGGCAGCAGCTTAAAAATGCTGCATTTAAGGAGCATGGGTATGTCTTTTTTTTGTCTCATGCCCTATAAGTAATGCTTAAGACACCCCATAAATCGGGACACCAACCGACAAGTCGCATAATAGTAAAATCCACGTTGCACGTGCGAGCCGATTTATGGGGGCACGCTAATGCCCCCTATTTATTAAGGGCATGGAGCAAAAAAAGACATACCCATGCTCCCTGACTTTATGTAGGCCTTGTTG
>QMLT01000055.1 GCA_003646875.1 Deltaproteobacteria bacterium | reverse complement strand
TTAAGCTCAGGAAATTTCTTGACAACAATAAAAAAAAATCGTAGATAACTTTTTATGTTATTATTTATTGAAAATCAACCTTTATTAAGAATGGGACAATTGAAATCTAAGGCACTTTATATTGGTATTTCTTTGTTTGTTACTCTTTTCTTAGTCCTGTCCCCATCAATATCAGCAGGAAAAAAACTAACGCATACAGTTAAAAAGGGGGATACTCTTTGGTCAATCTGTGAAAAATACTATGGCGATCCATATCTCTGGCCTGAATTATGGGAAATGAATCAATTCGTTACTAACCCTCACTGGATTAGCCCTGGCGATGTCATAAAACTTTTTGATTATAAAGAAATAAAATTACCGCCTGTCAAAAAGGTGGTTAAGCTAAAAAAACAGCCTGTGACAACAAGAAGATTAATGGGAGTAGATGTTTCAAGCCTTACCAATGTAAACGCCCTCGGCCTTCTTCTGCGTGAAATGATTGTGCCATGGGGTAAGATATTTGACGTTAAGAGCGAAAAGATACTGCTTAGTGAAGGCGATACAGTTTATGTAAAGATGTATAAAGAAAACATCAAGCCAGGAGACAAATTTACCATCTACAGTGTCTCAGATCCTATTAAACATCCCTTCACCAGACGACCATTTGGATATATCTATTCCTTTAAAGGAATACTGGAGATGGGAAGCGCTAAGAAAGGTTACCATATTGCGAAAATACGTGATTCCTTCAAAACTATTTACAAAAATGATCTCCTTATACCCTATCATCCGGTTTCCTCTTGCATACTTCCAATTCCCTTCCGATATGATATTGCGGCCTATATTGTGGCCGCAAAAGACAAATTAGAACTCCTCGGCCAGTATTCTGTGGTCTATATTGATGCCGGTTCTGATAAAAATATTCAGACAGGCAATATCTTTGAGGCCATACAAGAAAGAGAATCCACTTCTGAACCACTAACAAAAGAGACGGTTGCGCTACCCCCCACTATTCTTGGAAAAATACTCATACTGAAAACCACTGAAGAAACATCTGTAGGAGTAGTATTTTGGGCGTCGAAAAACTTTACAAATGGGGTTACAGTCAGACCTATGAGCTGGCAGAGGCAACCAAAAAGATTCGCTAATTTACCAAGTTGCCCTATTGATTAGTTGTTCTCTATTCAGCCACCAAGTCACAAAGACCCAAAGAAAAGATGAATATCAATTGAATAACGCAGTTTTCTCACTAATTTCAATCCCAAGTTATCGGGAGTGAAAAAGGCTATACTGAAAAATTATAGATTACTTATACTAATTAAGCATCTCCAGCTCTACCTTGCCTGATGAAACGTAATAACCTGCCACTGTGAACAGAGCCATCGTTATATCCATACTGTCAGCAATTCTGTGATAAGGGATGATTGTACAGAAAAGGGAAGTTTTTCGAGAAATCTTCGTGGTCCTTTTGCCAGAACATTAGCTACATACCTATTATCCTATTCGAATAGGATGTATAACATTCCGGATATGAGAAGTTATTACAATATCTGAAATTTAGCGCAAGAAATTTCTTGCAATCTATGTAACTTTCCGTCAAGTTTATTCTATTCATCTTTGCTTAATCTGGCACTAATTTACACCTGAATCCAGTACTTTTTAATTTAGGGAGATAGTGAGAAATGCGTAAGCTAAAATGGATGATTTTAATCCAATTTTGTGCCATATTACTCCAACCGTTACCCAATAAAGCATCCCAGGAGAAACTAACTGCGCCCACCATACAGGGTAAGGACTTAAACCTTACTGTAGTCTATGACAATAACCCTTGCGACAATAGATTAGAGACCAGATGGGGCTTTTCTTGTTACATACAGGGAGCGGAAAAGACAATCTTATTTGATGTCGGCGGTGAGGGTTCAGTCCTTTTGAGCAACATGGAAAAACTTAAGATTAACCCTAAAGCAGTAAATACAATAGTTCTTTCCCATGTTCACTATGATCATATTGGCGGTCTATCCTATTTTTTAAAGAAAAATCAAGATGTTACAGTTTATATGCCCCAATCTCTGCCCCAAAGTGTAAGGAACACAGTCAGGTGGGCAGGCGCCCGCTCAGTTGAAGTACACAAACCAATAAAAATCTGCAAGGATGTCTATTCCACCGGTGAACTGGGAAGCTTTATAAAAGAGGAGTCTCTTATCATAAAAACATCTAAAGGATTAATAGTAATTACAGGTTGTGCCCACCCAGGGATCGTAAATATAGTAAAAATGGCAAAAGAGATGCTCAAATCCGATGTCTATCTGGTATTAGGTGGATTTCATCTTTGCTGGATGAATCTTTCGAAAATAAAGAAAATTGTTAATGGCGCTAAAAAAGAAGGAGTTAAAAAGGTGGCGCCATGTCATTGTTCAGGTGATATCGCCAGAAAGCAGTTTGAGAAGGCATACGGAAAAGACTTTATCCTTGTAGGTGCAGGTAAGACGATAACAATAAAAGATGCCTTCTGACTCTATAAAGCTAATAATAGCTGGTTTTGTCATGGGGTGGGGTCCATGCCTCACGTATACTGCTCCGTTGCTTTTGCCTTATATTGGGGCCACCAAGAGAACGTGGCAGGGTGGTTTAAGGGTTGGGTTAGTTTTTTCTATTGGTCGACTTTTGGCGCTTGCCATTTTGGGTGGCCTGGTAACAGTGGCCTTTAGCCGTATTAATCAATTTTTCCCACCTCAAAGGTCTGGTTGGCTCTATGGAATTGTTTCACTTTTTATGATAGTAATGGGCGTTCTTATTATTTTAGGTAAAGGCCTTAGAATGCCTTTTGGAAATAAAATGTTAGATAGAGGAACTGAGTGCATGTTTCTCTTTGGCTTTCTTATGGGTGTTGCCCCCTGTGTCCCATATGTGGCAATCCTTACCTATATTGCCTGTGTAGCAGAAAATAATATTTTGGCTGGTGTGTGGTATGCAACCGTTTTTGCTTTAGGCACAGCCATTGCCCCCATAGTATTAGCGACTTTCATGGGTTTCTTGCCCGGCAAGATATTGAAGTCGTCTAAATTTTTCAAAACTTTTCAGGCAGTGTGTGGAGTAATCCTTATACTTTTCGGATTTCAGCTTTTATATTATGTAGCACATGTGCTTATCTGAGGTTGAAAGGGATTTAGAATATGGTAAAAGGCCTTTCCATGCTTAGAAAAACTAAGAGCGTGAAAAATATCAACTCGTTCGTCTCAATAGGGGAAAAGACCATCATTGGTGAGCAAGTGTCCTTTGAAGGCATTATCCGGGGCAAAAAAGATCTGATCATCAATGGCCCTGTAAAGGGCAGCATCAAACTGGAGAACTCCCATCTTACCGTCGCTCCCAGGGGGCAGGTGGAGGCCGAGATCTACGCCCAAAACGTGAGCATCAGGGGACATCTGATCGGCAATATCAAGGCCATTTCCAACGTGGAGATCACCAGGGAGGCTAATTTCATTGGCCAGATCAAAGCCAAACGAATTTCAATAGAGGATGGCGCTTCCCTCAAGGCATCCATAGAGTTAGAGCATGAGCCACAGAAAGAAACTCTACCCACTTACAAGATACCTGAACAGGAGGCGTACGGCTCGGAAAAGGAAGCCATCACCCTGCTTAACGAGACAGAATCCTCGGCCATCTCCACTCACCTGCTCGGAGAAGAGAGCTCTCTTAAGTCCGATCCAGTTACACACACCAGTAATGTCATTCGACTGTTCATCGATGGCCTTGAACGACAGCAAAAGGGGCAAGTGCTGGACATAGGGCCAGTCTGCTCTGAAAACATAAACTTCTTAGCTCAGCACGTGATGAGGCTCTATGTCTGCGATATGTACCTCCAACTCGACCGAAAGCGACGCAAGAATATTTCCATCAGCAATCCCTGGCAACATCTGGACTATCCACCCCAAAGCTTCAACGGAATCTTGCTGTGGGACCTAATCGATCACATCGAAGACAATGAGGTGAGCAGGCTTGTGGAACTGTGTATCAAAATGCTAAGGCCAAGCGGCCTACTTATGGTAATCTCTCTGGGCGAGCAGGAGACCCAGAGAGCGGTAAACTCCTTTGTCATAGGGGAAGGCTTCCGGCTCGAGCTACGTCCCCAGCCCCATCTGGACCTTCCCTTTCACATGCGCCATAATCGGGAGGTCCTTTCCTTGCTTGCCCCATTCACCCTTGTTAAGTCCTTCATCCACCACAACGGTCTCAGACAGTTTCTTCTCCAACGTGATTAGCCTCCTAAAAATTCAAGATTATCAGTCCTTATTACACCTCTTACATTTAGTTTGACCCCGGTCTCCAAAATTTAATAATATCAAAGCGCTATGCTTCTTAATGGTCACATAGCATTGTTTACTGGAACTGGACAGGGCATTGTTAGAGCCAGCGCTCTTATTCTTGCCGCTCAAGGGGCGGATCTGGTATTATTCGATAAAAACCCTGAGACCCTCAATAATACCTCAGCAAATGACCTGGACGATCAGCCTAATCACTCCCACCTGTTTCCATCTTTCTTTTTCAAATCAATATATTCCACCCTGCCCTGTTTATTAATAAAAGAACTTAAAGCCCAGCTTACCACACTGATAAGCAGGGACCCAAAAACAGCCGACCAAAAACCATATACCTCAAATCCTGATATAACCCCCGAGGCCATCTTGAGCAACATGGCATTTATGATAAAGGTAAAAAGACCAAGACTGAGGATATTGATGGGGAGCGTCAAAATAATTAAGATAGGACGAAAAAAGGCATTCAAGATGCCCAGGATGGCTGCCGCGAATAGCGCAGTAAAGAAACCCTTTACCTGTATCCCATCTATTACGTATGAAGTAAACATAATCGCAGCTGTCAGTATCAACCATCGGATAAAAATCCCTTTCATTTTATTTTTCTCCTCTTTACTTTCCTTTTTTAAGTAATCCCATGTAACCTTTGCATTTTCAAAATCCTTTCACAGTATCTGTTTCTTGAGAACCAGGTCATCAGGGAAATTCGGAACTTCATCAAGTGCGCCATTTATGTAACTCTTCAATAAGGTGGGGCAGCAGTTTAAAAATGCGCCATATCATTTAAATCCTATGTTTATCCTAGGTTTGCAGGATCTGAGCGATTTCGTCCACAAGTGGCTTAGAACCCACATAGAGGGCTGTGCGTTGGTGCTGGTTCTCTGGTTGAATTTCGAGAATTGGGGTACCAATTTCATCAACAGCATCACCACCGGCCTCACGGCACATGAATGCCACGACGGCTGCCTCATACATAAGGCGCAATTTCCCATGCGGGCGGTTCTTTTCAGGCTTTGGATGATTAACAATGGCAGGATACAAAAACATACCGCCATTGGAAAGAATCCTGTGGAAATCTCCAGCCAGTGCTCCAAGGTATCTGAAGGCGTATTTTCTTTCCTTTTCTGCAATCCAGGCTTGCACCCTCTTAGAAAAAGTGTATCGATTTGCCTCATTAAATGACAGCTCCCAGGTCTTGCTATTCTCCGGAAGCATCACGCGAAGGGGTTTGACAAAGCTCATGGTCTCATCGATGTGAAATCGCCAGGCGCCAGAGTCCAGCAGTGCAATGGTGAACGTGCCTGTGGGAATTACAAACATACCGGCCGCTCTATATTCTTTTCCGGCTCGCAAATGACCATCCTCAGGTCCATCCAGGTTTCGCTTGGCAATGCCAAATAAAAAACCGACCGGCAGTCCATGAGATACATTTGATGATCCATCAAGGGGATCGAAATACACAAAATAGCGCCCGCCTTTAGTGTCCATCTCAATGATTTCTTCCGCTTCTTCACTGACTGCATGTATTACTCTTCCGGAACTCCTCAAATAATGAATGGTAATCTCATGGGCAATCTGATCCATGCGCATAACATCCTCGCCTTGCACATTTACTTCGCCAGCCAATCCCAAATTCCCTTTTAAGGCACCCGTCAGGTAATAGTATTGGATATGCTTAGCCGCACTGATTAAAGCATCCATCAAAATCAAGAAATGATAGGTGCGATCATGCCTCTCCTGATGATGAAGTATAAAGTTCATGAAGGACTCTTCAAAATGCATGTTTTCCCCTTTCATGATAAGATATGTTTTTATGTATAATATTTTACAGGGTATTATTCAAAAATCATTCTATAAATATCTCAAACACAGTGACGCCTTATAGAGAACATAGAATCCGTTAAAATTAATCACTGATCTTCTGGCTCAACCCACACAATATTGTTTTTGTTAACAAAGAGAACCTTCCCTGAAATATCTTTATGTTCCACATCAAATAACACAATAAACGGATTGTCTGTTTTAGTGAATACCTCAGATACTCTATCCTTTATACCGATATTTACTTTTCCTAATATCGTGGTTCCATCTATCGTTCTAATAGTAACTTTTCTATATTCCCTTTTGTAAGTATCCTGGCTTCCTTCCATACTGGTAACCTCCTTTTCAAGGTTAAGCGGCCTCCCATAAACAGTAATGTTCCATACACATATTCCACAGGCTGTCCATTTTCTGTTCCTATTTTCTTAAAGATCCTCCTTCTCTATTTAAGAAACGGAATTTAAAGGTATTGTAAATCCCTCACCTATAGTTACCTATAACATTGTGGACATTCTTGCGTTCTGGTGAATATGTAAATTGATGATAGAGGTAATAGCTCAATATTTAGGGGCAACACCTTATGGATTCCTGTCTGTCTGCTGCCTGACCGTGCGTGTCCGCACGCAGACAGGTGCCTGGAAAGGCAGACGAAAGCAGGAATCTGATTGGTCAGTAGCCATCGGTATCCAAAGAAGCAACCCCTATTTCTTGAGCTGATACAATCCGAGCATGGAAACAAGATCGTTAAGGAATTACAAGAAAAAGGATTTCTCCTAAAAAGAAGATTTTAAAATGACAGGCTTCCTCTTATGGGCAGAGAGGACAAAAACCTTACTGATTGGGTTGCTAAATTATAAGGGAATCATGTTGTATCTCAACATGATTCCCCTTATAACCGCAGTTTAGTAAACTAAAGCCTTTTGACGTTCTTGGCCTTAGGTCCTCGGTCTGTCTCTTCCACCTCAAAGCTCACTCGCTCACCTTCAGCGAGTGTCTTGAATCCAGATGAGTCGATTGAGGAATAGTGTACGAATAAGTCATTGCCGTCTTCCTGCTCGATGAAGCCAAATCCCTTCTTATCACTAAACCACTTTACCGTTCCTTCTGCCATAGCGCTAACCTCCTTTCAAATAACTTTCTTCCATGGTCCCAAACCTCAGGTCGCCACTCTGGCAAAGGAAACTATCCTTCAGAGCAAAGCCAACCCGCAAATAGAGCCGGGCCATTAGGATAAAAAAACCATAATGCATAATTTATTTATATGTCAAGCGAAAAGGAGTATTTTTGCTGCACCTGCTGTGAAAATGGTTAATAAAGTCTAATCGCTTAATAATTTTTGACCATTTTGCATTAATTGTTACCTTAAGCGATTGTTAATAAAGGAAGAAAAAATTAGCAAGGCATTATGTGATCACGCTTAATTGCTAAAATGCATGGAAAAGCTACTTACCCATCATAATAATGCTGCTGTAATGAGCTATAACTCCTTCATTAGTCTGATCAGTATCTGTGAGAACCACAATCCCTATAAGAGCAGGGGGAGAGCTTCTGAAGGATTTCTGAAAGTCTTCAATGAGATTACGCTTCTCCCATATCCATCGGTTTGCCCTTTTGTTTCCCTTTTCAACAACCACCATCTTGTGATTCTTTGAGCCTGGATAGTCAATAACATCATCCTCGGGAAGATTGTTTCCCCAGATATAATCAATCTTAAAACCACGTGGCTCTTTGCCTTCTGGCCGAATACCGAAGGATTTGAAAAACTTTAAAATCTCTGGCGGTCTTTTTAAAGTTTTTGGTGCCGCCTTCCCAAAAATAACCCTAATTCTTGCGGCAGCATCGTTTCTGTCCTTCCGGGTTTCAATTGCCATTCCTACTGCCCTATTTATCTTCCAGCGCCATACAAGAACTGGAAACTTCTTAACATCAATTTCAAGCCTCTTTAAAACACCAGATGCGCTTCCTATACTCTTCACCCTGAGTATTGTCCGCTTTCCCTCCTTACTCAGAGACAGCTTGTTCTTGGCCGTTCGAAAATAGGGGATAATCTCCCACCCTTCAGGTACTTTATTTGACTTCTTCCCCTGTTTAAATCCAATAAACTTTGTCGTAGCATTTCCGCGAGATGAATTTGCAGAGGCCAATAAAAACCCTGAGGCAATTATACAAATTAACAATGTTGGAGTTCTCATCTTCATCGTGTCTCTCTCATATGGTATTGATTAATTTCCTTCCGGATCTTATGTCAAGGTAATTCTTTTTAGCCCGTTACCCATAAAAACTCCCGTAACCGCCCACTCGTTCAGCTTTGTGAGACTCTTTCGAGACGCGAACACCGGGTTATGAATATTCAAATAAAAAACCTATTGCATGTTAA
>QMLT01000054.1 GCA_003646875.1 Deltaproteobacteria bacterium | reverse complement strand
TATGCCTTTGTAATAGGAGATATGCCTTTCATGTCTTACCAGACCGGTATTGACAAGGCCATTGAAAATGCCGGCCGATTTATAAAAGAGGGTGGATGTGACGCTGTGAAGCTTGAGGGTGGCAGTGAAGTTGCCCCTGTGGTTAAGGCAATTGTTACTGCAGGCATTCCTGTTTGCGCCCATATTGGCCTCACTCCTCAAACAGCAACCCAGTTAAGTGGTTTCAAGGTTCAGGGAAAGGATGCAGAGAGTGCAAGAAATTTAATCAACTCTGCTAAAGATTTGGAAAAGGCAGGCGCCTTTATGGTTGTTATGGAATGCATCCCGGATGTACTGGCTTCAAGGATTACCCGGGAACTCAGAATTCCTACTATAGGGATTGGCGCTGGTAAGGATTGTGATGGTCAGGTCCTTGTATATCATGACACTGTTGGTCTTTTTGAGCGTTTTACCCCAAAATTCGTAAAGCAGTATATCAAATTAGGACCAATGATAATTGATGCCCTGAAAGAGTACAAAAAAGAGGTAGAAGAAGGGGTATTTCCTGGAGAAGAACATACCTTTAAAATGAGCAAAGATGAGGCGGAAAAGATATGAAATTTCTTATAGTAGGACCAGGGGCAATGGGATGTCTCTTTGCAGCACGGTTAAAAATCGCAGGTAATGATGTTGCCATACTGGATTACAATGAAAAAAGGGCGCAGAAGATTAATGAGCATGGGATAAGCGTGAATGGGGCATCAGGAGAATATACAGTTCATATCCCCACCATGGCAGGAAATGTTCCCTTTACTCCAGATTATATTTTGATCTGTGTAAAATCCAACAATACGAAGGAGGCTGGAGAAAGTGTTGCCCCTTTTATTGGACCGGATTCAACGGTAGTTACCTTTCAAAACGGTCTTGGAAATACAGAAACACTCGCAGAAATCTTTGGACAGACAAAAGTTCTGGGTGGAGTAACGGCCCAGGGAGCTACCCTACTGGGAGAGGGAAAGATTAAGCATGCTGGAGAGGGAGAGACTGTAATCGGACCAAAGGGAAAAGAAGGAGGCCCTGCTCAAAAACTTCTCTCTGCTATGAACAAGGCAGGTTTTGAGACACGCCTGGCAGATAATGTAGAAGAGCTTATCTGGGGAAAGCTTATCATTAATGTAGGGATAAATGCCCTGACAGCTATAACCAGGCTTAAAAATGGTAGGATTCCCATGATCAACGGAACAAGAAGGATTATGGAAGACGCAGTTAGGGAGGCGGTTACGGTAGCAGAGGGAAAAGGGATAGTCCTTCCCTACGAAGATCCATTAAGCAGGGTTATTACAGTCTGTGAAGCGACTAGAGAGAATGTGGCCTCAATGCTTCAGGACGTGCTTAAGGAGAGAATAACAGAGGTGGATATGATAAATGGGGGTATAGTAAGAGAGGGAGATAAATTAGGGATACCTACCCCAGTTAATAGTGTCCTTACAAATCTGATTCAGGCGATCCAGGAGACTTATCAAGAAAGATTGTGCTAAAATTATTTCTTATCTTCTCTTTTTCTACTACTGCCTCTGATTTTATTCGGTTGATTGCATGAGTAAGGGCTGGAAATACATTGTCTCTGGTATCACCTGCCACCATTATTGCTACAACCTCATCGCCCACATTAAGTGAGCCGGTATTTGTTTCGATAATGGTATCCACTATACCGGGCAATGACTTGATATCTTGTTCAATTTCTGCAACCTTTTCGTTTTTAAATTCGACATCTAGCCCTACAACAGGGCGTCCGTTCCTTGAAAAAGACCTCACGATACCGAGATGGGTAGCAATCATTCCTGCTTTATGGAATTCGGGATGTGCTTTTATAGTTTCTGTCATTTTATTTAGATCCATAGAATTTACTCCGTTAAAAAGAGAGGTCCCCCGTTTATTTAGAAGTCAAAAAACTGATAAATTTGGCATGATTTAAGCGCAGTTAAAATATTTTAACGGAGTGAACCTCAATGAAAGTGCCTAAAATAAAAAATGCCTAAAGTTTAAAGTTATAATTTTCTGCCTTCTATGGATGAAGCGTGAGACCTTCACTAATTCTTAAATTCACCATTTTGAATATTCCTGACCATGACTATAACTCGCTTTTAACTTTAGGCACTTTAGCTCACTTGTAACTTTTTTTATTTGTATTTTCATTGTCAGAGCCCAGATTAAATAGTTTTTGGGTGATGTCTAAATAAAGATCTCGTGAACTTCTATTTTCCTTGCCCTTTAAAAAGACTATAGGATCGTTTAAAACCTTTTTGGTAATTGATAGAGCCAAATCTTCTACTCTTTTTCTCTGCTCTGGTGTAAGATTTCCAAGGCGGGAAAGGGTTTTTTTCAGCTCTATCTGGCGTATTTTTTTGCACTTTTCCTTGAGGGCTACAATAGTTGGAACTACATCTAGTGTCTTGAGCCATTCACTAAACTTAATGACCTCCTCATCAACCATCCGCTCTGCCTTCACTGCTTCATTTTTTCTTTTACTCAAATTGGACTCTATAATGCCTTTTAGATCATCCATGTTATAAACAAAGGCATTTTCTATTTCATTTACTCGGGATTCAACATTTCTGGGAACGGCAATATCTATGAAAAAAAGCGGTCTATTCTTTCTGCCCTTCATCGCCTTTTTGACCTGGTCTGAAGAGATTATAGGTTCTGGCGAGGCAGTAGAGGTGATAACAATATCTATATAGAGCAGTTGATCGCCTATCTCTTCAAAGGAGATTGTCTCACCATGAAATTGATCTGCAACCTCTACGGCTCGACGAAAGGTCCTGTTTGCTACCTTTATTTTGTCCACTCTGTTATGCACAAGATAGGTAGCAGCAAGCTCCGCCATCTCTCCAGCCCCAATGAGCAAAACCTTTTTCCCTTCGAGATCTCCAAATATCTTTTTCCCTAATTCCACAGCCGCAAAACTTATAGAAACTGCAGATCCTGATATTTCTGTCTCGGTACGTATTTTTTTTGCCAGCGAGAAGGTCCTGTGCATCAGCTTATTTAGTATTACAGAGGATGATTTATGATCAACCGCTATCCTGTAGGCCTCTTTCACCTGTCCGAGTATTTGGGGTTCACCAATTATCAGGGAGTCCAGGCTTGCCCCTACCCTGAATATATGGCGTATTGCCTCTTGATCATTGTAGATATAGAGTATTGGTAATAGTTTCTCTCTTGAAATTTGACTATAGCGGCAAAGAAAATCTATAACAGATTCTGTGCCCCCTTTTTCATTATCTGTGGTGAAAAGTATCTCCACCCGGTTGCAGGTAGATAGCACTATGGATTCTTTGATATCTTTAATACTGCTGATGGCGTTCATAACTTCATCTATGTTATGCCCCCCGAAGGCAGCCAATTCTCTCAATTCAACGGGCGCAGTCTCATGATTCATGCCGATATTGACTATTTTTATCATGGCAGTTGACTTCTCTCTAAACTCTCAAAACTATGATACCCTTCCATTAAGAAGTTGACACCAACGAAGGTGAATATAAGGATTAAAAAACACCCTATGGACATAAAGGCCGAACGTCTGCCGCGCCATCCTGCTGCCATCCTCTGATGTACAAGTGCTGCATAGCAGAGCCATGTTATCAAAGACCAGACCTCTTTTGGATCCCAGCGCCAGTAAGAGCCATGGGAACCCTGGGCCACAATCGAACCGGTTATCATGCCTATAGTAAGAAGGAGGAAGCCATAGTTTATTGCATGATAATTTAATGAATCGAGGCTATTGAGGGAGGGGAGCCTTGTGTAGAAGGCTCCAAGCTTTTTTGATTTTATCTGACGTTCCTGGATCAGATACATAAGTGCGGCAATAAAGGCGATAGCAAAGATGCCGTCCCCTAAAAGAGAGGTGCCTACATGGAGGGGAAGCCAGACGCCTTTAAAGATAGGCCTCACTGTGATTGTTGAGATCGGGACTGTCGAGGAGATAATCATCAAAAAAGTGGAGAAGGGAACGACAAATGAACCTAACACCATCAGCTTGAATTTTACCTGAAAAATGATATATGCGGCGATTATTGTCCAGGAGAGAAAAGAGAGGGATGTCTTAAAGGTTAACGCAGGCACAGCGCCGAGATGATAATAGCTAAGGGTTAGGTAGATTGAATGAAGCGCAAATCCGAAAAGCATAATCCTGTGCGACCAGTACCCGACATTTTTATTTTTCTTTATGATAAAGAATAAAAAACCGGCTGAAGCTATGAGGTATACGATAAGAGTCAACCTAAAGAAAAGAGTATCCATTGTATTATATCTCTTTAAAGACCTGTGTAAGGGTGTCCTCTATCGGAAAATGTTCTTCCAGGATAGATTTTAAGGTAGCTCTCACACCATCCCAATTTTTATGTGTGATCATTTCGAGAAGATTTGAGTCAACCAGTTGTTGAAAGATAATCTTATTTTTTGAAGAGGGTTGATCCAGGGATAGGAGCTTTGTCCTGATTATGCCTAATAGCTCGACAAATGAATCATATTCTGACGGAAACGAACCCTCTAAGTTTTTTCGGATTTTTTTTGCCAACGCCGGACTTTTACCTGCGGTAGATATGGCTATTTGGAGATTTCCTCTTTTTACAACTGAAGGCATAATAAAATTACAGTCCTTTGGCTGATCAACAGTGTTAATCAGCAGGCCATGTTTTTTTGCCCGGGATGCAATTTTGCTGTTGACTTCAGTATCATCCGTGGCCGCAATAACCATAAAGGTATCATCCATATAGGTGTCTAAGGATTCATACGGTATATGGTGTATCTTTTTTGTGGCAACCAAATGCTGTAAATGAGGTGTAAGGTGAGGGGAGCTTATATATATTGTGCAACCATAGATGAGAAGGTTTTTTATTTTGCGCTCAGCTACCTCGCCACCGCCCACCACTACTACGTTTTGATGCTTTAGATCAAGAAATATGGGACAATAGGGCATCTTAATTGCTGTTAAGCGTCAAACTATTAACGGGTGACATGCAGCGAGCAGACTTATACATATCTATCTGCCATTTCGTTAATAAAATGTTCAATCTCATCTGGTCCTTTAGAAGACAAATCCGAAACCAATCTGTTGATTTTATCATATGTGGATTGGTCACGATAGAGGTCGTCTGTTGACGAATATGCACCACCTCTTCTGCCGATGCGGTAAATAAGCCGTTCAGATTCAGACAAATCTTGATATTTTTTGATAACATATAACATATTTTCCTTATCTTCTGGCAGTTTCCCTTTTACCTCTTCTAACAGATTCATGATGTGGTCACTGGTAATAGTGCTGGTGATATTATTGTCTAATGTTTCAATAAAGAGCTTTATCTCCTCAACCACCTGGTCATCTGTAAGCATCTTAAATTCCCCATTCACTAGCTTTTGGTAAAGAGGAACATGAACAGGAACCCTAAGGCTTCTCAGCCTTATATAATGTGGGTTAATTTGGTTAAGAACTCTCGCTGTCTCAACGGCATGTTCTTTCCACATTGCCTCACCACCAAGCCCTGGCATAATATACTCAGATAAGGACATACCGGCCTCTACTACTTTTTTGCCGGCATCTATATGCCGGTCTGCGGTAACACCCTTCTTCACAAATTTTAAAATTTGATCACACCCGCTCTCTAAACCAATATGTACCCTATCAAGGCCTGCCTCTTTTATTTCTTTGATTTCAGATAGGGATTTTCGACTAACAGTTCTTGATCTTGAGTATGTAGTCACTCTCTTTAAATCGGGAAATTTTTCCCTTAGAAACCTTAAGATTTCAACAAAATCTCTGGTCTTGATAATAAAATTATCGGCATCTTGCAGAAAACATTCACCAGTCCCGTAATAAAGCCACATGGCCACGCTCTGGTAGCTATAACTATAATTATTATTAAGGATAAAGCCTATAACCGAATTTGTTATCAGGCCCCTTTCCCCTAGCTTCCATGAAAGGGCCTTGATATCATCGGCAATATCTCTGGCAGTTTGAATATCCTTTTTGATCTCTTCTACTGTTCTTAAAGAGAACTTTTGCCCTTTATAGACAGGGCAAAACATACACTGGTTCCAGGGGCAGTTGCGAGTTACCCTTAAAAGAAGGCTTCGTGCTTCATTAGGTGGCCTGATAGGACCTTGCTCAAAGGTTAAGTTTGATTCAGGTATCATTTTTCGTGATTATCCTATAAATACGAAACCCGCGGCCATGAAAAAGCAGACCATACATATAGGACATTAAATTATTAAAAATGCGAACATATATCAAATATTATAAGCACATATTATAACTTTTCAAATATTTCTGTCACTTCTCCCATCAATCACCTATTAAAGTTTAAAGAATTCCCGAAACGATTAAACTGCCGCTGCCTGCTTTTTGAACTCAAGGATCTGATCCCTGTCTCCCAATACAACGATTGTATCAGCATTCTCAAGCCGTACAGTATATGACGGATTGTAAGTATAGTGGGAATCACCGTGTTTTTTTATGGCAATGATCAGAAGCCCGTGTTGTTCTGGGAGGCAGGCTTCTTTTAAAGAGTGCCCATGGAGCGCTGAATGTGCGTAGATAACAATCTCTGCTATTTTTAACTGCGTATTTTTATTACGTAGCATTTCATCGAGAAAATCCGTTGCATGGGGCCGTGCAATTTCTGAGATAAGGCGAAGTCCGCCGATAAAATTCGGTGAGACAACCGAGTTAGCGCCACCCTTAAAGAGTTTTTTTCCGATATTAAATACATCGGCTGTGCGAGCAACAATTCTGATGCGCGGATTGAGCTGTCTGGCGGCCATGGTTATATAGAGGTTGTCTTTTTCGCTTGAGAGGACTGGAAAAATACCATAGGCATCCCTGATGCAGGCCTTTTCAAGCACTTCATCGTCTGTTGCATCACCTGCCAGGTAGTGTATATTTGGCCATTTAGCCCTCATTTTATCTATAGCCTCGCCAGAACTTTCAATAACAAGATACTCTCTGAACCTTACCTCGCCTATTATTGATTCATTTTCGATAGGCTTTTCAAGGTAGGATTCCAGTTCTTCAATAATCTGCACGGCAGTTGATCCAAGGCCACAGATAATAATATGATTCTGGAATTTTTTATCCACTATTATCCCTCATTTTCCCTGTGAAAGTTTTCGCAGGGCATTAATTTTATTTATCGCCCCCATAGCAATAAGCACATCGCCTTCCTCGATCTTCTGTTCAGCGCCAGGATTATAGATGAATTCGCCAGCGCCTCGTTTTCTCACTGCCACAATGACAAGGCCAGTTTTCCCAGGGATGCGTGAATCCTTAAGGGTTTTTCCGGCAACCGCAGAGCCGGGCGCAACTGTTACCTCTTCAAACCGCATGACCGCACGGTCATCTTTAAGCATACGGTCCAGAAAGCTGGTCACTGTTGGCCTGAACATTTCGGATACCATTCTCCGGCTGCTTATATGCTCAGGAGAGATAACATAATCCGCTCCGGCGCTTCTTAATTTAGGGGCCATTTTTTCTAAATGTGTTACTATTGCCCCGATTTTGAATTGATTGCCACTGTCTTTTTTCTTCTGGCTCAGCGACATAGTCACAAAAAGGTTGTCCTTTTCATCTGGAAGAGCTGCTATAACGCCCACGCTTTTATCAAGCCCGGCCTGCTGTATAATTTCATCATGAGTAGCATCGCCCTTTACATACAAGAGATTTTCGAACTTTTCCAGCAACTCCTGGATACGTTCTTCTGATTTTTCAATGACCACAAAGTATCGTGCCGTCTTTTCCAATTCCTGCATCATGTAGACGCTGGTCTCTCCTCCCCCACAGATAATATAATGGCCATCCAAGGCGGAAATAAGTTTCTGCATCCTTTTCTTGCGCCTTTCACGCAATATTTCCCCAGAGACAATGTATTCGGTCATGACTCCAATGCCATAGAGAAGGGCGCTCATGCCAAACAGAATAATAAAAATGGCAAAAAACTTGATAATATATGGATTTCCTCCTAAGGGCATATTTGTGTGGGGTGAAAAATCTCCATATCCGACAGTGGCTAGTGTAACTACTGTCAGATAGAGGGAATCAATAAAGGTAAGACCATCAAGGAGGAAGTGAAAACCGATCGTACCGATGGCAAATACCAGCAGGATGAGCAGAAGGGCTTTAGTAATTCTTTTACGCATCAGTATATTCATTATGGTTTCCTTATAGCATCTGAATCCAATATATTCAAATGGACTGATTTTTTTTGCCTCTTTTGGGTGGTTATATCATTTAAAGTCTGCTACCCAAAGGGATTTTCGCTTTTTTGTGTGATTACTATCTCTCTTTACCCCTTTTTCCATTTCATCCTGCCTATCTTTGAGGGACGTAAGCGCTGTTGACATAATTTTTAATAAAATATACATTTAGGCGGCTAATTATTTTTAAAGAGGGGAAGATGAAAGTTAAATTAGCTCCTTTTATTTCTTTCCTTATTTTCTCGCTATTTATCTTCTGTTCTGGTCCTGGGTCTCATGCAAGGTCCCAGGCCCAGATCAGGGCCATGAAAGAAAGAGCACATGCCGTTAGCAAAAGAAAAAACAGGTTTGTGACAAAGGTCCTTAACGAATTC
>QMLT01000053.1 GCA_003646875.1 Deltaproteobacteria bacterium | reverse complement strand
CTTTGACCTACTGCTGCAAGGGCTTGCTGTTGGGAAATGGATTGTGGCCTTTGGGAAAGCCCTATTTTTTTTAGGCCAGAGGCAATAGCGCCTGAAGATACAAGGATAATCTCGAGTCCTCTTTTTTCCATAAGGTGACAGATGTCTTCGCTCAAGGCATTTATCAAATCCAGGTTTAGCCCCTCTTTTGTTGTCAGCACACCGCTTCCAATCTTTACAACTATCCTCTTTACATGTTGCAGTATATCTTTTCTTGAATATTTCATTTCTAAAAACAAAGTTATAAGTGAGCTAAAGAGACTAAAGTGAGCTAAAGTTATCGAAAGTAGTTAAATTCATTATATCTGTCTCATTATTTTATTGGTTTCATTTGTTTTTGTCAGTTAACTAATCCGACCAACTTTAAACTTTAGGCCTGCCCGTCCCGCTTTGCGGGACAAGGCGGGCACTTTTTTACGAAAGGGCTTTATTTTTTAGTAATTGCTTGAGTTCCTCTAATCCTTGTCCAGCAAGGGCAGAGATTGCCAGGCACTCGTAGCCTAAATCATTAAAGGAACGACAAATTTTTTTGATACCTTTACTGTTGATTGGATTCAGGTCAATCTTGTTTAGCACAATCACCTGATGCTTTTTCATCAGGGATGGATTGGATGATGTTAATTCCTTTTGTACTATAAAAAAATCTTTTAGAATATCTCCGGAACCTGGTTGATATATATCCAGCATATGCAAAAGAAGCCCGGTCCGCTCAATATGCTGTAAAAATCTATGCCCTAAACCTCTGCCATTACTGGCGCCTTCTACCAAACCCGGAATATCAGCAATAGTAATGGATTGTTCGTCGTCAAAGGTAAGGACCCCTAAATTAGGGGAAAGAGTGGTAAATGGATAGTCGGCTATCTGAGGATGTGCATTGGAAAGACGGGATAAAAGGGTGGATTTACCAGCATTGGGTAAACCTATAATACCTATATCAGCGATAAGTTTGAGTTCCAGTTTAAGTCTTTTTTGTTTTCCCTGTTGGCCCTCTTGAGCGAATCTGGGAGCTCTGTTTGTTGAGGTAGCAAAGTGTTTATTCCCTTTGCCACCATCTCCGCCCTGCACTAATATTATCTCTTGGTTATCGTGAACTAAGTCTGCGAGCAGTTCTCCTGTTTCCTGGTCTTTTACTATAGTTCCTATAGGGGCCAGGATTTCGATACTCCTACCTTTTGTCCCTGACCTGTTTTTACCTCTCCCGGGCTTGCCATTTTGAGCCTTAAAATAACGCCTGGAGCTAAAATCATATAAGGAATAGAGTCTTTTTGTGGCCTTGATCAGAACATTTCCACCCTTTCCGCCGTCCCCGCCATCAGGCCCCCCTTTTGATACAAATCTCTCTTTCCGAAAACTTACACAACCAGCTCCCCCATCACCTGATTTTACGGTGATTTCGGCCTCGTCAATAAATCCCATATATTTGTTTGCCATTGTTTGTAGTCCGCTGCAACAGACAACAAACAACGGACTACTGACTAATTTTTAAGGGGTATAAACACTTACTTGTTTTCTGGATTTACCCAATCGTTCAAAGGTAACTATTCCATCGATCTTTGCAAAAAGCGTGTAGTCTCTTCCAAGGCCGACATTATTTCCTGGATGGATACTTGTTCCCCTTTGCCTCACAATGATTGAGCCGGCTTTAACAAGCTGGCTGCCAAATCTTTTTACACCCAGTCTCTTTCCTGCGCTATCTCTGCCATTCCTGGAGCTACCGCCTGCTTTTTTATGCGCCATCTTTGTCTCCTTTTCTCATTTCTCGTTAGGCCTTTTTAAACCAGAAACGAGTAACTATCAAGAAAATCTAAGCCTCAATCTCAGTTATTTTTACTCCTGTGAAATCTTGCCTGTGGCCCTGTTTTTTCCTATATCCCTTCCTTCTTTTATATTTAAATATTACTATCTTTGGTCCCCTGCCATGCCTGGTAATCCTGGCTGCCACTCTGGCATTTTTCAAAACAGGACTTCCAACAGTTACCTTATCCTCTTTAGAGACAAGCAGCACATCATCAAAATAGATCTGATCGCCCACCTTACCATCCAATTTTTCAACTCTAACTTCTTCGCCTGGTTTTACCTTATATTGTTTGCCGCCTGTTCGTATAACCGCATACATTCTAACACTCCAATATCTCAGAATAATTTCAACTAAACAGGACGCAGATTCTCGCAGATACACGCAGATTATAATTTGTTATTTCTTAATCCAAAAAATCTGCGTTAATCTGCGTCCAAAATGGGATTTCATATATTATTAAATTACCGTAAGCATAGATCAAAGTCAATAAAAACCTGTCAATTAAATGGGTAGATAAGAAGGTTTTTATATATAAATCTGTAAACTAAAAATGTCAATCCTGATTTAGAATAGTGATGATTCACAGTGATTATCAATGTCATGTATTTTGAATTATCATAAGCTATTTTTAAAGTAGACTATTGTGATCTTTTGTGGTAAAAAAATATAGTGAGCTTATATCTGATGCAAATAGAATAACTGCGTTGCCTCTAAAGTAGTTTTAATTTCAATTTTATGCCTATTTACGAATACCAAGCGGAGATTCCTGAAGAAGGGTGCACGATGTGCAGAGAAGTATTTGAGTATATCCAGGGTGTTGATGAAAAACCCCTTTCTTATTGTCCAAATTGTGGAAAAAGAGTTAAAAAGATTATTTCATGGTGTCATGCTGCAGTTATTGATCCATCACAGGAATACAGCAAAACAGAAAAAAAGATAACTGAGTACGAGCATGCAGGCTTATATAGTCATGCCGCAGAATTAGCCGATAAATATTCTCATAAAACAAAAGACAAGCTTCTTAAAGAGAGGGCCTTGGAAAATTATAAAAAGGCAGGCTATAACTTTGATTCCACTACAGGCAATAACGACTAAAGCAATTAAAGCCCGCAACTATTAACCCCTGGTATTCTTTGATTTTTGATCCGCTTTTATTAACAAGGATATATTTTGGGGTGATGGGAGGGAGAAATAATGTCAGATTTTTTTCAAAATGGTGAAATAGCAACATTTCATAGACTAAAACAGAGGGATCTTAAAGACCTTGAGGCTGAACTTGAAGAGGCAACAAGGCATAGGCCTATTTCTCTTGTCCTTCCATACATTCCAGTTGAATTACAAGGGCAAGGCCTTCCTAAGATTGTCGAGGAACTCCGGAACGTAAAATATATCAAAAATATCATTGTAACCATAGGAAAGGCAAATGCGGAGGAGTTTAGACAGGCAAAGAAATTCTTTTCTGATCTTCCCTTAAAACCTAAAGCTATTTGGTGTACAGGTCCGGCAATAAAAAACATATATGGGATACTTGCTGAAAACGGAATCAATGTTGGGGATGACGGCAAGGGAAGGTCTGCATGGACTGCTTATGGATATATCCTTGCTCGCGAAGATAGTCAGGTTATTGCCTTACATGACTGCGATATTGTCACCTACAATAGAGATCTTCTCGCACGCCTCTGTTACCCTGTTGCACATCCAAACATTGGCTTTGGCTTTTGTAAAGGATACTACAGTAGGGTTACGGATAGTATGCACGGAAGGGTGACTCGGCTTTTTGTAACACCTCTTATTAGGGCCCTGAAAGAAACCCTGGGATCTAATCAGTTTTTAGATTACCTTGATAGTTTTCGGTATATCCTTGCCGGGGAATTTTCAATGGATGCAGATTTGGCGCGTCTGATCAGAATCCCTGGTGACTGGGGATTGGAGGTTGGTGTTCTCGCTGAAGTTCATAGAAATTGTGCCCTGCGCAGAATATGTCAGGTTGATCTTTCAGATAATTATGAACACAAGCATCAACCACTGACTCTGGAAGATCCCAACAAGGGCTTGCTGAAGATGGGAACAGACATAGCAAAATCCATATTTAGAACTATGGCAAGTATGGGGTACACCCTTACAAATGAGTTTTTTGTGACCTTGAGGTCAAGTTATTTGCGAATTGCGCAGGACCTTATTGCCCAGTATGAATACGATTCGGAGATCAATGGATTAATATTTGACAGGCATAGAGAAGGTAGTTCGGCTGAGGCATTTGTTAGGTGTATCGTTAGCGCTGGACAGCAGTTTCTCGAACAACCATTTGATGTGCCCCACATGTCTAATTGGAACAGAGTGATCTCCGCTGTTCCAAATATCTTTGAGCTGTTGATCGATGCGGTTGAACAGGATAACAAAGACTGATTAATCCAACCATTATGATGTATGCTAATAAGGATTGATGATCTTAGTAATCTCCGGCTGATAGTATGGTCTTTTGCTTAATGTATCATTTAGGAACCGAGCAGAAATCATGGAAAGCCCTAACCCGATTATGCCTCCAACAAGGGTGGATAAATTTAAGTCTAAATTATATAATGTACCAATAAAGTATCCAATGCCTGCACCTCCTACAAGGCCTATTGCAGGGATCATATAGACAATTAATGAGGCCTTTGTCACAGTGCCAGTAGGTATGCCTATCTTTACCATATCTCCAGCCTTAGCGCCAATAGGATTTATTGCTTCGGAAAGCATTTCTTTTCCGCCGCCCAGCATTTGACAGAAACTTTTTGCCACACACTCAGCACACATTGATTGTCTGTCCGTGAGAACCAATGCCATTTTACCACGGACCTCTTTAACTATCCCTTCTGCTTCGTTCATGTAGACTTTAGGTCTTGTTATCAGTTTGTTAAAGTATGTTTGATCCATATTATCAGATCTCCTTTAGGTTTCTGCAATTGCATCGATTTCAACCTTAGCGCCTTTAGGAAGGTTTGAAACCTCAATAGTTGATCGAGCTGGCTTATTTAAAAAATAATTTTCATACACTTTATTCATTTCTGTAAAATGATCTATGTTAGATAATTATACAGTAATCTTAATCGTTTTTTCAACCCCTGAATGGGCCTTTTCAAGCGCTGCCTTTAGATTTTCTATAATCCTTGTCGTTTCTTCAATAATGTCTTATCTTTGGTTATGGTGGAAAATTGATGCTCGATTAGCAACCTTGCATTATAAATATATTGTCATCCTGAAAAATTTAATGCTATAGGATACAAAAAGGTGAATAAAAAGCAAACCAGAATTGTTAGTGAAAGGAATCTGAGCATAAGTGGTGAAAACAGGAAATAATTCCTTTCATAAAAATGGAAATTAGATTAAAATAACAAAAATTATTCATTTAATTTGAGGAAATCTTGGTTATTTTAAAAAGAGGTTTTAAATGGAAAAGAAGGTGAAGGGGAAAACCACAATAGCTATACTTACTGGTGGCGGGGATGTGCCAGGTCTTAATCCATGTATTAAGACTCTCGTTTACAGGGCAGCCAGTGAAGGAATAAAGGTTCTTGGAATACGCAGAGGATGGGCTGGGATTTTAGGATATAACCCTGATGATTCCTCTACCAGTGACAGGAGTATTCAGGAACTAATCCCGTCAGAGGTCAGAACCATTGACCGTTCAGGAGGAACTTATCTGCACACATCTCGAACCAATCCAAGCGCTGCAAGGGAAAAGGAAGTGCCCGATTTTCTTAAGAAACAATTTGATGGAAAAGAAGATGTGAAGGATTTCACCTCCCATGTCTTAAAAAACCTGGAATATTTAAAAGTCGATGCCATTATTCCCATAGGAGGCGATGATACCCTTAGTTTTGCTGAAAGATTACACCGAGAAGGATTTCCTGTCATTGCTATACCTAAAACAATGGATAATGATGTTTTTGGGACTGATTATTGCATTGGTTTTTCCACGGCTGTTACCAGAAGTGTAAATTTTGTCAATGCATTACGAACCTCGACCGGTTCCCATGAACGTATAGCGGTCATTGAACTATTTGGGAGGTATTGCGGTGAAACATCTTTGGTAGCAGCATACCTGGCAGGAGTGGATCGTGCCATTATTTCAGAGGTCCCATTTGACCCTAAAAGACTTGCAGAGCTCATCATGAAAGATAAAAAAGCCAATCCTAAAAATTACGCCATGATTACTATTTCAGAAGGGGCCAGGTTGATAGGAGGCGAGATGTTTTTATCTGGGGAATCGGATGCCTATGGGCATAGAAGACTGGGAGGAATCGGAGAGGAAACCGGAGCTATTCTCAAGGAACTCACCGGAGAGGATGTTTTAAATCAGCGGCTGTCTTATTTGATGAGAAGCGGAACACCTGATTCATTAGATCAAATGGTAGCGGTTAATTATGCAAATACGGCCATTGATCTTTTTCTTAAGGGTATTTTTGGCCGCCTTGTAGCTCTAAGCCGTGGAATCTATACTGATATTCCCCTCAGCACTATTACTACAGGCCAGAAAAGGGTGGATGTGAGAGAACTCTATGATATAGAAGAATATCGGCCCAAGATCCGCCATGTCAGCGGTAAGCCAATGTTTTTGTATTAGCAAAAAGGTAACTTCTCAATAAGTTGGGGCAGCATTTTTAAAATGCTGCCCCAACTTATTGAGTTACCCTTTTATGACCCCTTTATGCACTTCCATGGCCTCTTTCTCAACCTTCTGGATTTTTGCCCATGTGTCACGTAATGTCACCGTGCGATTGAAGACCAGTTTTTCATTTGAAGAGTCAACGGTATCGACGCAGAAATAGCCAAGCCTCTCGAATTGATACCGACTTCCCGGCGCCGCATCTTTTAGGGTTGGTTCAACACGACAGGAGGTCAATGTTTCTAATGAGTCCGGATTCAAATAAGTTTTGAAATCAGCGCCATCCTTTTCATCGGTTGGATTTGCTTTTAGGAAGAGATGATCGTACAGGCGCACTTCTGCCTTAAGGGAGTGGGCTGCTGAAACCCAGTGCAACGTTGCCCTGACCTTGCGTCCGTCAGGGGCATCGCCTCCTCGTGTCTTCGGATCATACGTGCAGTGCAGTTCAACCACTTCTCCGGTTTGTTCATCTCTAACCACACCTACACATTTGATAAAATATGCGTATCGTAGTCGCACTTCACGACCAGGCGCCAGACGGAAGAACTTTTTTGGAGGGACCTCACGAAAATCATCTTGTTCAATGTAAAGCACTCGCGAAAAGGGAATCTTCCTTGTGCCCATGCCTGGATCCTCCGGATTGTTGACTGCCTCCAACTCTTCCATCTTGTTTTCTGGATAGTTGTCAATAACCAGCCGAATAGGACGCAATACCGCCATAACACGGGGCGCGCGTTTATTTAAATCTTCACGGACGCTGTGCTCGAGCAGCGCTATATCGACCATGCTATCCCTTTTGGCTACCCCAATGCGCTCGCAAAAGTTTCTAATTGACTCTGGCGTGTATCCACGTCTCCGCAAACCTGATATTGTAGGCATCCGTGGATCGTCCCATCCGGGTATATAGCCCTCTTCTATTAATTGCAAAAGCATTCGCTTGCTCATCACCGTATAGCTTAGGTTAAGGCGGGCGAACTCAATTTGCTGCGGATGAAAAATTTTCAAGGCGTCAAGAAACCAGTCGTACAACGGGCGATGATCTTCAAATTCCAGAGTACAGATAGAATGGGTGATCCCTTCGATAGAATCCGACTGTCCGTGAGTAAAATCATACATGGGATAGATGCACCACGTGTTGCCTGTCCTGTGATGCTCTGCGTGAAGAATGCGATAGATAACTGGATCTCGCATATTCAGATTTGGAGATGCCATATCGATTTTTGCTCGAAGCACGCGAGAGCCATCCTTGAATTCTCCTGCCCGCATACGTTCAAACAAGTTCAGGTTTTCTTCAACCGAACGATCTCGATACGGGCTATTCTTGCCAGGCTCTGTCAGGGTGCCGCGGTACTCTCTGATCTCATTTGCGCTAAGGTCGCACACGTACGCCTTACCGTCTTTTATGAGCTGAACAGCATATTCATGGAGTTGCTCAAAGTAGTCAGATGCATAAAACTCCCGATCCTGCCAATCGAATCCAAGCCACCGGACATCTTCTTTGATCGATTCCACATATTTGACCTCCTCCTTGCTTGGATCGGTGTCATCAAATCGCAGGTTACAAACGCCCCCAAACTCCTGGGCAAGCCCAAAATTGAGGCAGATAGATTTGGCGTGTCCAATATGCAGATAGCCATTGGGTTCCGGTGGAAATCTCGTATGAACCCGCCCTTCATTTTTGTTTGCCTTCAAGTCTTCGGCTATGATGTTTCGAATAAAGTTAGGCGCGGGTGATGAATCGGTCGCAGTCATATTCGCAGCTCCGTTTTGTTTTTCTTTTTGTCGTATTATTTTATGTTGCTCTCTTTATAATTTTTTCTACTTGATTTCGGATTCAATGGCAATTGTTTTATTTGTAGAATTGGCCTTTATGCTTCTTTTTGGGGGAGAGATAGATCCTACAATTTACATTATCCAGTATTAAGGTCGTTTTGATGAATTATGCTTTATAAAGCAAAAGGGATTAACCTTATTGGCCAATCCCTTTATATTCACTGGTAGTCCCAACGGGACTCGAACCCGTGTTACCGGCGTGAGAGGCCGGCGTCCTGGACCGCTAGACGATGGGACCGAAATGGCTGGGGGACAAGGATTCGAACCTTGGTTTGCAGGGCCAGAACCTGCCGTCCT
>QMLT01000052.1 GCA_003646875.1 Deltaproteobacteria bacterium | reverse complement strand
CATCATAAACAAGCATATATTCAAATCACGTCGCACCAGGGCGGGCTCACTTTAGGCACTTAGATTAAAACGGCCATGTTTTCCAATAAATTTTTGTCCTGATCCAGAAACCATAGAGACCAAGAGGCTCAAAGACTACAATTAAAACAATTATTAATCCTAAGAAAATGCTCGATACATTGTGAATGCCAGTGACACTCATCCAGTTTTCCGAAACAGTCATTAAAAGTTTTCCGAGATAGGGTATGTCTTGAATTTTATCCAGCGTGAGGATTAGCCATGTCATCACAGCTCCGCCCATAATGGAGCCAAATATAGTTCCAACTCCTCCTACAATAACGAATGCCAGAAAATAGATTGAAAGAATAAAATTAAAACTACTTGGGTTAATAAAGCCAAGCATAAATGCCATTAATCCTCCGGCAATGCCTGTATAAAATGCGCTGATAGCAAAGGCCAGTGTTTTATAGTATGTCAGGTTAACACCCAGTGTCTGTGCAGCTATGTCCGAATCCCTTATGGCAATAAAGGCTCTGCCAACCTTTGTTTTCAGGAGGTTTCTGGCAGCCAAAGTGAGAAGAAAGGTAATGGTTATGATTATGAAGTAGAGACCTCTATCGCTCGAAACAGAGTATAGGCCAAGCAGTTTAAGGGGAGGGGCCTGCATCCCCATCCTCCCTCCAAAAAATCCCCAACGGCCTATTAACTGGGTAATAGCCATGCCAAAACCAAGAGTAGCAATAGCCAGATATGGGCCTTCTAACCTGAGCGCAGGGAGGCCTAGGATAAAACCAAAAAGTGCAGAAAGGATACCACCGCCAAGAAGCGCTATAAGAAATGGGAAAGAAAGCTTACTTATTAAAAGAACAGTAGTAAAGGCCCCTATGGCAAAGAATCCGGCATGGCCGAGAGATATCTGACCAGTGTATCCTACTAATATATTCAATCCGACAGTAACGAGAACATTGATGGCTATATAATTCGCCATATAGATATAATAGTTTGACGCCAGAAATGGGAAGGTAAGTAAGGCGCCTATGAGCATTAAAAACCAGAACCACAGCATCTTGCTATCGAGAAGCTGAATATCTTCGTAATAATCCCGCTTTATATCCACAGGGGGTGTCCCTTAGTTGCTTTCTTGAGTTTCGTAAACCTTCTTTTCGATGAAAATCCTGACCAATTCCTTGTCAAGTTTGCCATTCTGGGCCTCTTCTTTTATGATAGCTAGGGATTTTATAGGATCCATACTTTTTTTGTATGGTCTATCCTTGGCTATTAATGCCTCATAAATGTCAGATATGGTAATTATCCTTGTCTGAATAGGAATATTCTCGGCTGTAATATGTTTTGTATATCCGGATCCATCAAGCATTTCATGATGCCCGGCAGCAAATACAGGCACATTTTTTAAGTGTCCAGTAAATGGTATATTATTTACGATGTTTTCGGTGTGAGTCACATGTGATTGGATTTCCTCTATCTCGTTTTTTGTCAGATTACCTTTTTTTACAGAAAGATTTTCGAATTCAAAATCAGTTAGATATTTTCTTTTTTCCCCTTTAAGATCTATATACTTTTTTTTATAGATTTCCTCTAAATAGTTAAGGTCCGAGTCTTTTAAACAATTCTGTGTATTAATTTTCTTAATAAAGGCTAATTTCTCATCTATTTGGTGTATGTGAGCCTCTAATTTACTGTCTAATTGTTTTACCTCTGTGGCGTTTTCTCTGTTGCTATTAAATAATTTTAATTTTTTTTCTTGAGTTTCAGTAATTACTGAGGCCTTGATATTTTCAAAGCGATTGATGAGCGCATCCATTTCGGCATCTGACAAGCGGGTTCTTTTATCAAGAACCCGTTCCCTGACACCAATTTTACCGATATCGTGAAGCCAGGCAGCGTAATTGAGCTCTTCAAGTTGAGCAGGGCTAAAGGAGATATCGGCGTAGGGTCCATCATGTGTGTTGTTTATGGCCTGGGCCAAGGCCAGAGTATACTCTGCCACTCGCCTGGAATGACCGGCCGTGAAAGGGCTTCTGGCATCTATGGCTGATACTGAATACCGAATAAGGGCCTCAAAAACATCCTTTATCTCTTTTAGAAGCTGTGCATTTTTTATTGCCACGGCTGCCTGTGAAGCCAAGGACGAAACAAGTGTTTCTATCTTGGTGTCGAAGGATACAACTTTTCCCTGGCTATTGGTAGAGTTTATAAGTTGAAGGACACCGATTACTTTACCCTCCGTGTCTTTCATTGCCACTAAAAGCATTGATTCGGTTCTGTATTTATTTCTTTTATCAAAGTCTCGATTAAACTCAAAACCAACTTCTGTAGACAGATTATACACATCTGGGATATTAAGGGTTTCACCAGTGATGGCCACATATCCGGCTATGCTATTTTTATTCAGAGGAAGGGAATATGGTTTAAATGTTTCTGATTTCAGATTGGCTCTTTTTTTCAAGGTATCGTTCTGAGCAACCTCAAAATTCAGACAATTTTTCTCATGATCAACAAGATAGAGGCTGCCTGCATCTGCGTTGGTGAAATTGCGCGCCTCCTTTACAATCAATTCCAATAAACGGCCTAAGCGTGTTTCACTTGATAAAGCGATTCCGATTTTATTCAAGGCCTCAAGCCTTATTTTAGTATCTTGAGAGTGGTGCATAGAGTTTTTTTTATAAATATGAGATAATTTTCATTTAACTAAACACGATATATAAGTTTAAATAACTTTTCAAGCTTAATTACTGCTTTTTCGCTTGACATATTAATGTTTGTTGGGTTTCTTGTGTTTATTATCTGCGCCCTGAGCCTTGGGAGGCAAGCGGTAGCTTATAGGATTTGCCGCCGCCCTTTAATGGCCCACCCGAGAGTGTGGGGATGGAGGCGGCGCATGAATGACTTACTTTTTTAAGCCTCGCCCGGAAGGGCGGGGTCGTTGACATGCTTGATGATCTTGAAAAAAAAATTATTCATTTCCTCCAGGGAGATCTTCCTTTAACAGAGAGACCTTTTGCTGTTTTAGCAAAAAGAATTGGGATAGACGAAGGAGAATTACTCGATAGAATAAAACTGTTAAAAGAGCAAGGCATGCTCAGACGATTGGGGGCGACCCTTTATCATCAACGGGTTGGATTTAAAGCAAATGCCATGGTTGCCTGGTGTGTGCCTGACGATAAAATAGACGAAACCGGATTTTTAATGGCAGCCTTTAAGGAGGTGAGCCATTGCTATCAGCGAAAAATTGCAGAGAAATGGAGATATAATATCTTTACCATGATCCATGGTAAAAGCAAAAAAGATTGCCAGGGCATTTGCAAAAGGATTGCCGAAAAAACAGGAATAAAAGATTATGTTTTACTTTTAACCCTTAAGGAATTTAAAAAGACGAGTCCAAGATATTTTTAAAGTTTACTGAATTTATAGGGTTTTAACATAAGAAGTACAAGAAAACAATCTGACTATTAATTTATGGGTAAGAGATCTAAGGAACTTTTTTTAAAGGCACAGGAGATTATCCCTGGCGGTGTGAACAGTCCAGTGCGGGCTGGTCGATCTGTGGGGGTTGATCCTCCTTTTATAAGGAGGGCGGACGGCTGTTATTTATGGGATATGGAAGGGAAAAGATACATTGATTATGTCTGTTCCTGGGGACCAATGATATTAGGGCATAGGCATCCAGAGGTAATTCAGGCAATCAGCGATGCGTTAGAAAATGGAACCAGTTATGGCGCTCCTACTGAGCTTGAGCTTAATCTTGCAAAAATGATTGTTGAAACTGTGCCTTCAGTTGAAATGGTTAGAATGGTAAACTCTGGCACAGAGGCTACTATGAGCGCTATTCGCCTGGCCAGGGGATTTACTAACAGGGATATGATCATCAAGTTTGATGGCTGCTATCACGGCCATAACGATAGCAGCCTGGTTAGCGCTGGTTCAGGAATGGCTACCTTTGGCATCCCTGGCAGTCCTGGAATCCCGGCTGATTTAGCAAGACTTAGTATTTCACTCCCATTCAATAGTTTAGAGGCTGTAGAGAAGGCAGTTGAAAAATTTGGCGCCCAGATAGCTGCTGTTATTGTAGAGCCTATTGCAGGGAATATGGGGGTGGTATTGCCAGAGGAAGGCTTTTTAGAAGGCCTAAGAGAGATCACGAAAGAAAATGGTATCCTCCTTATATTCGATGAAGTCATAACAGGATTCAGGGTAAGCCCTGGAGGGGCCCAAGAACTCTATAATATTATGCCCGATCTCACGTGTTTAGGCAAGATAATCGGTGGTGGCCTTCCGGTAGGGGCCTACGGAGGGAGGAAGGATATCATGTCCCAGGTCGCCCCTGATGGTAATATCTATCAAGCAGGAACACTGTCGGGTAATCCATTGGCTATGGCTGCAGGCATGGCAACGCTAATGATTTTAAAGAATAAGGAAATTTATACAAGATTAGAGGAAAAATCGAGATTTCTTTTTTCTGGCCTCAAAGATGCGGCTGTAAAGGCAGGAGTGGATATAGTTATCAATAGGGCAGGTTCAATGGGTTCTCTCTTTTTTACTACATCCCCAGTCGTTGATTTTACCTCAGCGAAGGCAACTAACGCCTCAAAATACATACCGTTTTATAAAGAGATGTTGGCCCAGAGAATCTATTTAGCCCCATCCCCTTTTGAGTCCATATTTATCTCCTTGGCCCATAATGAGGAGATCATGAAGAAAACGATTGACTTTGCCTTTAATGCCTTTAAAAAACTTTAAGGCTAACCAGACCAGCCTTCTTTAAATATAGATATTCCTCTCTTCAGGCCAGGTCAGCCAGGAGGATATATGCCCCGATCCAATGTATGTATAAAAGAACTCCTGGAAAAAAATCCGATAAAGACTTCAGCCCCATCCAGGATTGACTCCGGAGGCACCTGGGATATTAAGGCCCTGGCCCTTCCTTTGGAGGTGGTGGACCCTGTAACGGTAAATCTGGCGATAAGCCTAAGAACGTATGTGACTCTCTTGCCTTACAAATCAGGGTGGGTCAGAATATCTTCAGATAATTTTGATACACAGGAGGCATACCCATTGGATAAAGCCCCCTTTAATTCACAGTTTGGCCTCTTTTTTGCCATCGCATCTTTTTTTCGGTTTCACGGATTGGAGATAGAGATAAGATCAACTTCTCCTGTTAATGCCGGTCTTGGAGGATCGAGCACTGCTGCGGTTGCAACCCTAAAGGCATTTTCTGTGGTTAAAAGTTTGTTGCATGAAAATGAGATTAACAACGAGGACATCCTCCATCTTGCGTATCATTTAGAGGATGCAGTAAATGGCGGGATGTGTGGGATGCAGGATCATGGAGCAGCGGTGTTTGGTGGCGTGAATAAGTGGTCCTTGCATTACTCCCGGAGAGAAAGGCCATTTAAGAGAGAATCTATTCTTGATGAGAATGGGCAGAAGGAAATATCAAAAAGGATCCTTGTTGCCTATAGCGGTAGGAAACATCTGTCAGCCAGGATAAATAGATTATGGATAGAAAAATTTTTACAAGGAGAGACAAGGTCTGGATGGATTGAAGTAAATAACATTGTCAGTCGGTTTGCGTCGCATATAAAAGAGCGAAGATGGAACAAGGCAGTTCAAGAGTTAATAAACGAGGTTGCGATAAGGAAGAAACTAACCCCTGAGGCATTCACGCCAATAATTACACGACTTATTGAGGAGTCTGAAAAAGCTGGGTGTGGCGCCAGATTTACAGGCGCAGGAGGTGGCGGCGCTGTCTGGGCCCTTGGCGAGATTGATACGATACAAAGATTAAGAGAAATATGGGCTTATATATTGAAAGGCGCGAAAGGGGGAGGGATACTTGAATGTAATGTAGATCCCATCGGGGTAAGAGTGTTATTATAGGAAAGATAGAAAGGCGCATAAACTTGTAACAAGATGGCCTGAAAATAATTGTTCCAGGCCATCTTATCAGGCAAAAGTTTAATCATGATATTTAAATGAGACGTTAATCCTGGTTCTGAAACCTGTGACCTTACCATCCTCAATGGTCAGATCTAACTTGTTGATTTCTGCAATTCTTAAGTCCTTAAGACTTTTCGATGCTCTATCAATAGCATTTGTTGCAGCCTCTTCCCATGAATTCGGGCTGGTCCCCACAAGCTCAATAATCTTATATGTGCTACTTTCCATAGCTACCTCCTTTTTTTGTTAAGATTAAATACCATTCCGCCTCCTTGTTACGTCACCTCCTTTCCCTTCTCAATTTTTTTAAAATAGTGATATAAGGTTTCTGCGCAAAATTTGAGTAATTATGATTTAAAGGGTGCTAATCTTTTTCTATACAGTATAGGAAAGGAATGTTTGAGAGTCAATTACAAAAATAGCATATATTTTTTTTAAATTGACCTTTTTTAAATTAGCTGTTATGCTTTAGCTATATTGTAGCTACTAAGACGTGTACATGTATCCTAATATTCAGTGAAGAGGTTTATATGTTTTCTTTTCAGAAGCATTCCCTTTTGCTGGCACGAAGATTAGACATTATAGCAGCCCTGGCAATTTTTGCCATGATGGCCCTTACCAGTGTAGATATTTTCTTGCGTTATTTTTTTCGCAAGCCCATCCCTGGAACCTATGAAATTGTTGCTCTTTTAGGGGCGGTGGCTGTCTCCTTTGCCATGGCCCATACATTGGCGGTAAAGGGTCATGTTGCAGTGAGCCTTATTGTACAGATGTTTCCCAAAAGGTTACAGGGCATCGTTGAGAGTTTTATCTCAATTTTTGGAATCATACTGTTTGCCCTCATTGCCTGGCAGAGTATCTTGTATGGTGTGGACTGCCAAAGGTCAGGGGAGGTTTCTATGACCTTGCAGCTGCCTTTTTATCCAATCATATACGGAGTGGCCCTGGGTGCAGCGGTTGTCTGTCTGGTCCTTACTGTAGATCTAGTAAACGCTATCTCTAAGGTTAAAGGTAAATGAGTCTGACTACAATCGGCATAATTGGCATAATCATCCTGGTGATCCTTCTTTTCTCCAAGATGCCTGTCGGCTTTGTCATGGCATTGGTCGGCTTTCTTGGCTTCAGTTATATAGTTAACCTTAGCGCAGGCCTTAATTTATTAGCCAAGGATGTATTTGAGACATTCTCTTCTTATAGCCTGACTGTTATCCCTCTTTTTGTATTTATGGGACAGATCGCCTTCCATTCCGGAATAAGCAGAAGGTTATATGACTCAGTTTATGTATTTATGGGCCACTATAGGGGAGGCCTGGCCATAGCCACCATTGGTGCGTGCGCAGGATTTTCTGCCATATCAGGCTCAACCAACGCAACCGCTGCTACCATGGCAACTGTAACACTGCCCGAGATGAGACGGTATAAATATGATATGAGTCTGGCCACAGGCACTGTTGCAGCAGGGGGAAGTCTGGGTATACTTATACCTCCGAGTGTTATATTTATTGTTTATGGGATTATGACAGAGCAATCTATTGGAAAGCTCTTTGCCGCCGGAATCTTACCGGGTATCCTTCTTGCCATTTTGTTTATTCTTACTATATATATTAGGGTGCGAATAAATCCAGAGCTTGCCCCTCCCGGTCCATCAACAACAATAAAAGAGAAGGTGAAGTCCTTTGTAGGAGTTTTGGAGGCCCTGATTATTTTTGCCTTTGTGATGGGGGGTCTTTTTTTTGGGCTATTTACACCAACCGAGGCAGCGGCTGTAGGCGCCTTTTTTACCTTGCTTGTTGCCCTTTTAAGGAGGAGCTTAAGCTGGGAGGGATTTGTTCAATCCCTTATGGATTCAGCAAGGATAAGTTGTATGGTCATGGTTATAGTCACCGGTGCGGTTGTCTTTGGCCACTTCATGGCTATCACCAGGATTCCCTTTATTTTGGCAAATTGGGTAAGCGCACTTCCCCTGCCAAGCTATGCCATTATGGGGATAATAGTTATTATATATCTGTTTGGTGGATGTTTTATGGATGCCCTGGCCATGATTATGCTAACAATTCCCATCTTTTATCCCGTAGCTACAGCCCTTGGGTTTGACCCTATATGGTTTGGTGTGGCCATTGTTCTTGTAACTGAGATGGGTGTGATTACACCTCCAGTAGGGGTAAATGTATATGTGGTTCATGGTATTGCCAAGGATGTCCCGCTTGAGACTATCTTTAAGGGGGTTGCGCCTTTTGTCCTTGCTCTTTTGGCCTGTGTTGTAATTCTCTTAACCTTTCCCCAAATAGTCCTCTTTTTACCTAGCCTTATGTGATAGGGGCATATAGAAAAAAAGGGTACCAGGAATTCTGGCACCCTTTTTTATAAATTTAAGATTTTTATTTTCTATAGAACTTACTTATTATATTTTGCAACCAGTCCTTTAAGAACCTTTACAGCCTTTTTTCCAGGAAGACCCTTCTTTTCCATCTTTGATTGATACTCAAGAATGATCGGGGTAATGGACTGTACCCATTTTTTCTCCTGTGCTGGTGAGAGCCCATGGATCTTTTTGCCAAGCTCTATCACAAATTTTAAACCTGCTCTGTCAGCCCTGTCCCAGACATCTCCATGCACATCAACCCATTCCTCTCCGACTTCATCAAAGATCCTTTGAATATCAGGGGGAAGGGATTCATATTTTTGCTTGTTCATAACCGCAAACATTGCTGTTGTGTAGCCTAGGGCCTTGGTCTCGATCACATAATCTATCACCTCGCCCTGTTTCCATCCCTTAAGAGTCTCGATCGGGCAGAATGTGGCCTCAACTACCCCTTTTTGCAGGGCCTCATAGGCCTGATTTTGAGGCATTGCTACCGGTGCGGCTCCCAAATATTTCGCCAGT
>QMLT01000051.1 GCA_003646875.1 Deltaproteobacteria bacterium | reverse complement strand
GTATCTGGATCGCCCTTCGTAACTGATTATCACTATCGATACGCCTCTGGATGCGAGACTCCTCATCTGGCACAGCTCCACTCTTTTTCCCTTCCTTTGAATCTGGGGTCTCTCTTTTGATATGGCCTTTCAAGTCCATTTCTCTTATGAAAGCGGGTTTTTTTGGTTCAACCTGTTTCTTTGGCGGCATAAAGTCTACCTTTATATCCGGCTCAATACCACTTGCCTGTATTGATCTTCCACTTGGAGTATAGTATATAGCAGTTGTGAGGCGCAATCCTGAACCATCCGAAAGCGGAAAAAGTGTCTGGACGGAACCTTTTCCAAAGGTGGTAGAGCCTAAAATAAGGGCCCTCTTGTTATCCTGTAAAGCCCCTGCCACTATTTCTGATGCACTTGCACTTCCCTCATTAACCAGGACAATCATCGGATATTTTCTGGACTTACCGTTCTTGTGAGCGACACTTTCTACTTCTTTTTTATCCCGGCCTTTAATAGAAACGATCAGACCTGAATCAAGAAAGTCATCGGCTACCTCTACCGCCTGAGACAGCAGTCCTCCAGGATTATTCCTCAAATCCAAAATCAAACCCTTCAATGCCTTTTTATTCTCCATATCTTCTAAGGCCTTAGAGAGATCTTTGCTCGTATTGCCCTGAAAATTAGAAATCCTGATGTAGCCTATATCGAAAGGAAGGAAAAATGACCGAACACTCTTAATTGGTATCACATCCCTGGTTATCATAAAGTCTATCGGTTTTTCTACCTCTTTCCTCCTGATGGTGAGTTTAATCTTGCTCCCTTTAGGCCCTCGAATGAGCTTAACTGCATCCATAATGGATAAATCCTTGGTTGATTTGCCTTCTACCATTATTATTTGGTCTCCAGCCTTTATCCCGGCCTTAAATGCGGGTGTCCCTTCAATGGGGGAAATTACTGTAAGGACATTGTTTTTGATGGCTATCTCAATCCCAACACCAGAAAATTTTCCTTTTGTCTCTACCATCAGTTCCTTATATTCTTCTGGGCTCATAAAATGGGAGTGGGGATCCAGGGTTTTGACCATGCCCTTTATAGCCCCATATAAAACATCCTGGGGATCCGTGTCTTTCACATAATTTTTTTCAATCTTATGTAAGACTTCGCTCAGCACCTCTATATTCTTATATACCTCTTTTGTGCCGGCCGAAATATCTTGATCACCATTGTTGATTACACACAACAATAGCAAAACAATGAAAATACTTATCTTGTAAAAAAAATGGCTATGCCTTGTTTTTAACATCCCTTTTCTCCCTTTGTTATTTTTATTGTGATAAGATTATTTGTATCTTTTCAGTTAACAGGTTCAGGCTTCAAAGGTTTAAGGATTAAAACCCTGAACGGTGAACCCGGAACCTAGATTATTTTGTTTTAAGCCAACTTTTGGGATCAAGATGATTCCTTCCTTTTCTTATTTCAAAATATACCCCTGGGCCTATCTCCCACCCAGGATCTCCTACCACACCAATTACTTCTCCGGCTGAAACCGCCTCTCCCTTTTTCTTAACTATTTCCTCAAGGTGGGCGAAGACAGTAAAATAATGGTATCCATGGTCAACAATCAACAGCTGGCCGTATCCTTTAAACCATCCGGAATAGTCTATCCTGCCAGGAAAAACCGATCTAACCGCCTCCCCTGGAGAACCCTTGATATATATTCCCTTTCTATGCATAAATGGATTAAATCCAAATTGTTTCACATTTCTCAGTATTTTTCCCTTTAACGGGAGAGGTAGTTTTCCTTTCATTTTAGCAAAGCTTTCCGGTAACATACCTTCCTTTTCTGTAGTCTCTAAATGCATCATGGTCTCGCTTAAAGCCCGCGCCGCCTCTTTCAATTCTTGAACCGCTTTCGCATAAAATTCCTTCTCCCTATGGGTCTTCATTAACAAGAAAACTTTTTTTTCAACATATTGTTCAAGTAGCGCCATCCTGGAGTTTTTGACCTTTGTTAACTCCTCGACCTTGGCCATATTTTCCTTTAGTCTCCTTAACTCGCTCTCTGCCTGTCTCGTCTTCCTGTCCAAAATATCCAGGGCCTGTCTATCCTGTGCCATAATAGCCCTCATATACTTTATAGTCTTCTGGAATTCTTGCAGTGTGGCGGAGCTCGCGAGAAGCCATACATACCCAGATCTCCCAAACTTATAGAAAGCTATTAACCGCTTTGTTAAATATGTCCTGGCAGCAGTGGAAGATTCATTCAGTCTTTGAATCCTTTTCTGCCCGCCCTTAATCTCACATGAAATCTCTTTTATCCTGCTCGATAGCTCCTTTAAAGACCTCTTTTGTATAACCACCTCTCTTTCCAGTCGTTCAATCTCTCCCAAGATACCTTTTTCTTTCCTATCAACACTGAGCAGCTCTTCTTGCTGTTCTAAAAGAGCTTTTTCTATCTGCTGAATCTGGGAGTTATTGCTTTCAACAGGGAATCTCTCGTCTGCATCTACGAAACCGAAAAAGATAAGAATAATGGCACATAGTATAATAAAAAGTGGTAGAAAACCTTTAACTATCTGATTCATAGTCAAAAAAACCGACCCAAAGATATTGTGCTCCCTATAAAACCAATAATAACACTCATAAGTAACAAGAAAAGAATAATATAAGGGGAAAGAAAGACAATATTAAAAGATGCAAATCCAATGCTAATGTCGATTCTGGTTATGGCTATTATATACGCTAAAAAGAGAGCGAATAAGGCAACTGCACCGCCCAGCAGGCCTTGAATTGATCCTTCAATCATAAAAGGAATCTTCACAAAACAATTGGTCGCGCCTACCAGCTTAAGTATTTCTATCTCTTCCTTTCGAGAATAGATAGTCAATTTTATTGTATTTGTAATGATAAAAAGAGCTGCTAAAAAAAGTAGTCCCCCAAAAATCACGCCTACAATCTTTATTACCTCCATGATAGCCTGAAATTTTTTTATCCATTCCTGTGTGTAATGCACCTCATCAACTACACTACTTTTCTCTAATCTTTTTTTCAATTGATACGGAAGATTATCACCGCCTTTATCTCTGGAAAGAGTAATCTCAAGAGAAGCAGGTAAAGGATTCTGCTTTAAACCATCAAGCAGCCCAGCCTTTTCCCCGAGTTTTCTTCTAAGGCTCTTCATAGCATCATCCTTGGAAACAAACTGTTTAACAGTCACCCCCGGGAAGACAAATAATTCTTTTTTTATATTTTCAATTACAGCGCTGTCCGGTTCTTCTTTGAAATAAATAGACATACTCAAGGTTTTTCCCTGCTTCTCTGTCCAATAATTTATGTTTACAAAAACAAGAATAAAAGCATAAAAAATAAGGAATGCTATAGACATTGTGCCTATGCCTATCAGGTGAACTAATCGATTCTCACGAATGTTTCCCATAGCCTGCCTGATAAAATAATGAAATAGTGTAATCTTCATTTATACTATTCTGCCCTTGTTGAGAGTAACTATTCTTCTGGTCGTGCCCTTTAACAACTCCTTGCTATGTGTTGCCACAAGCACTGTTGTGCCCCTAATATGTATCTCTTTTAACAGAGCCATTATCTCCATTGTTAAATCAGGGTCAAGGTTCCCGGTTGGTTCATCAGCCAGGAGAATCAAAGGATTATTGACTATTGCCCTCGCTATAGCAACTCTCTGCTGTTCCCCGCCTGAAAGCTGAGGAGGGTAGTAACCCTCTTTGTTTGTCAGGCTTAAATACCTGAGTGTCTGATGAACCTTTTTACGTATCATAGGTAAAGGAAACCCTATTATTTCTAGAGCTAAGGCGACATTTTCAAATACATTACGCCTTGGAAGTAACTTGAAATCCTGAAAGACCACACCTATTCTTCGGCGTAATAATGAAAGGTCCCGCTCCTTGATCCTATTAAGGTTTCTTCCATGGACCAGTACATTCCCGCTTGTTGGCCTCTCTGCACAGAAAATTATTTTTAACAATGTAGTCTTTCCTGCGCCACTAGGCCCGGTAATGAAAACGAACTCCCCTTTTTTTACTGTCAGGTTTATATCCAACAGCGCTGGGTTTTTTGAGCCAAAATTTTTATACACCTGAAATAGTTGAATCATTTTAAAAGAAAATGAAGATTAACGCACTTTTCTCATCCCTGCTGAAACAGCGGGAAGAATGTTTCAATAGGCTAATAAACTCTTTAATATCAATAAGCTATACAAATTCAGATATATTAAATTAGGCTGGTCAATCACTTCGAACCTATAAAAACTGGTAGGATATTACGAGGGTAGTAATGTATCATTCAGTTTAAGTAAAAAAGATATTAAGAATACATCAACCTTGCTTGTCCAGCGTTAACAACACGCGAGCTAAACATTTTAAATTTTTATTTGGCATATTCAACAGCCCTGGTTTCTCTTATGACTGTCACCTTAACCTGTCCTGGGTAGGTAAGGTCTTTTTCTATTTTTTTTGCTACCTCACTGCATATCATTGTTGATTCAAAATCATCTACCTTATCGCTCTCTACTATTATCCTAATCTCTCTGCCTGCTTGAATTGCATACGACTTGCTAACACCTTTAAAAGACATGGCTATCTCTTCCATATCCTCCAATCTCTTCACATACGTCTCGTACATCTCTCTTCGAGCGCCAGGTCTAGCGCCAGATAAGGTGTCGGCTGCTTGAAGGAGGACATCCATGACAGATGTGGCCTGAATATCCTCATGGTGGGCAGCTATAGCATGAACTACCTGCTCAGATTCACCGTATTTCTTGGCCAAATCTGCCCCTATGCGTGCGTGGGCCCCTTCTACCTCATGGTCTACTGCCTTTCCGATATCATGGAGAAGCCCGATTCTTCTGGCCTGTTTCTCATCCAGCTTTAACTCCGATGCCATTATACCACACAGGAAGGCAACCTCCATAGAATGCTCTAACACATTCTGAGCATAGCTTGATCTATATTTTAGGCGCCCGATTAATTTAATCAATTCTGGATGGATATCATGAAGTCCTATATCAAATGTAGCTTGCTCTCCGGCCTCTTTAATGTGTGCCTCAATTTCTCCACTCACTCTTTCTACGATCTCCTCAATCCTTGCCGGGTGAATTCTGCCATCTTCAATGAGCCTCTCCAGGGCCACCTTAGCAACCTCTCTCCTGATCGGATTAAACCCTGACAAGACTACGGCTTCAGGTGTATCATCAATTATAAGATCTATTCCAGTAGCAGCCTCTAAAGCCCTAATGTTCCTTCCTTCTCTCCCGATAATCCTTCCTTTCATCTCATCATTTGGTAAATTAACCACAGAGACAGTCTTCTCAGCCACATAATCACCAGCATATCTTTTAATGGCCAAAGCCAAAATCTCCTGTGCCTTTCTATTGGAGATTTCTCTTGTCTCAGCCTCTATTTTCTTTATGAGTTTGGAAGCCTCATAGCGCGCCTCTGATTCCATAGAAGAAACGAGCATCTCTTTTGCCTCGGTTACTGAAATACCGGCAATCCTCTCTAATTTCTGCCTCTCTTTTTCGATCAACTTGTTGAATTCTTCTTCATTCTTTTTCAAAGCATTGTCCCTATTAGCTAAGGCTGCTTCTTGTTTCGCAATTAGTCCCTCTTTTTGCTCGAGCTGTTCTATCCTCTTGTCTAAGGTTTCCTCTTTTTGGAACAATCTTCTTTCCTGGATCTGTAGCTCCTTTGTTCTTGACTTTGTTTCATTCTCAAAGTCAAGCTTCATCTGATAAAGCCTGTCTTTTGCCTGTAGCTGAGCCTCTTTTCTAATTGTTTCTGCTTGTTTGCTGGCGTCAAGGATAAGCTTTCTCGAATACTCTTCTGCGGAATCAAGCTTATTCTCTAACATCTTTTTACGAACAACGATGCCTATAACGGCGCCGGCTATAATTGATATTAATGCAACAATAACTAACGGAATAACTAACATATCTTCATCACCGCCTTTTATTTATTAGGATTTTTCGTAACTGGTCAGGCGGGCAAGTTCCAGCCTGCCCGACGGACAATAGGCATGGTTCACCGTTCAGAGGTTCAATCCCGATTTTCTCAGGAAACGCTGAGCCTGTGTGGTTACGATTTTTTCTTTAGGCAAAAAGAGGGGGTTGATAGAGGTTTAATCAAATGATAGGTAATGGATGCTAGACAAAACTTACTAACACAAAGCGCTAAATGATATTCTTAAAAATAGAGAAATTTGCGAATCAAGTATCCTATATGAGGTTTATTTCTCGTATATCCAAATTTATTTTCACTCAATTTTTCCCAACGGTTATAATATATTTATCTATTCTATTGTAAATTTAAGCAACAATTCATTCCTCAGCCCTAAATCTATCAATCCACTCTTTTTATTTTCCCCCGCTGCAATGCCGTGTCGGCAGTTCTTTTTGAACCTAAGCTCACGAAGATGGGCATTCCGTTACCCCGTTAGGTCTTTTTTACCATCAAAAAAACACACAAGGGCAAGCGGGAATTCCCTTTTACATTAGTGTTAGCTCAAAAATTTTCCGCCAATCACGAACATAGCAGGGGAATAATTCAATTTAATGCTAAATCCAAACGTTTTAGTAATCTTTTGGATCTGCTATTAATTTCGGCTAATAGAACCTCCTTTTCTTTTATAAGCTGAAAATAATCTCCTGCTATATCAAGAGCAGTTAAAATAGCCTTCTTGTCTACAGAAAGTTCCTTTTTAAACTTATCTATCTCTCTCAGCTTTTTATCCACGTACTCTGCCGCCTTTAATATCTGTTCCCTATCATCAGAACCTCTTATAGCATACTCTGTATCCTTTATTCTAATTGTAACCTTATCGTCCATAGTGCATATATATTAAGTCTATACAGTAAACTTGTTTATCTTTTCTAAAAGAGTTGCTATTCTTTTTCGTATTACGCCTCTATCAAACTCTACAGTTTCTATCTCATTAGTAAGCGAGTCAATCTTCTTCTCCTGCCCTTGTATCTTCGTTTCCAAGTTATGCTTTTCCTTATTAAGAGAGGCCACCAGTGAAATGAGCGATTCAATCTTCTCTTCCAATAGGCCAAATTGATTTAATTCGTCTAATCCCATAGAGACTCATAATTTCTTTCGCATTTTCAGTATATCTTGTTTTTAAAAAAAGTCAAGCGATAAGAAAATCCCAAAATCCGAGATGGAAAGGTGCCTCCGCTTATTTTTTTCTTGCATCTAAGAATTTATGGAGTATATTTTACCTTCTAAATAAAAACAAATTCAATTGTAAACAAAGGGTCCAAAGTGAAGATTGTTATGGTTGGCGGCGGTGGCGCATGTATTGTCGGTGCAAATACCTTAAGGGTTCTGGGCAATCCTGCGCAGATCGATATTTATACAAGAAGGGATAGAACCGCTTATACCCCATGTGAACAACCTTTTGTGCTCAGGGATATATTGTCCTATAATGATATGTTTTATGCGACACCTTCATGGTTTGAGAGAAAAAGGATAGGCTTGCATACAGAAAAGAATGTTGATTCCATTGATAGAGAAAAGAAGACTATTAAAGTTGATGGAAAGGACATACCCTATGACATATTGGTAATTAATACTGGGGCCAGGAATAAAATGCCGGATATTCCAGGTTTAACTGGAGATAGGGTTCAATATCTTACCACAGAATTAAACAGCGCTAAAAAGATAGAGTCGATCATGCCCAAAGGAAAAAGAGCTGTTATCCTTGGTGGAGGTATAATAGGGTTAGAGATGGCTGAAACACTGATAAAAAAAGCTTATTCGTCTGTTTCCATGATAGTATCCTCTGCCAGCCTCCTTTCCCAGCAACTTGATCCTGATATGGGTGAAAAATTCTATCATGTTTTAAAAGATAAAGGGGTATCATTGCGCTTTTCTACATCTGTTGTTAGAGCAGAGTCTGGGAAAGATGAGATCAAACTCTTTCTCTCAAATGGTGAAACAGTTGAGGCAGATTGGGTTCTTGTAGCCAAAGGGATTATTCCAGATGTAGAACTGGCACGAGATGCTGGATTAAAAATTGGTAAAACCGGAGGGATTGAGGTAAATCAGTACCTTCAAACAAGTGATCCTTGTATCTATGCAGGTGGAGATTGCATTGAAGCATGGAATATGTTAAATGGAGAAAAAACAATCACCGCCCTGGCAACACACTCCAACAGGAATGGAAGGGTTATTGGGAGAAATATTCACTTCGGTAATACCGTGCCTTTCTTGGGATCATTAAATATATTCGGGGCGGAAATTTTTGGAACTACGGTTGTGTCTGCGGGGATAAAAGAAACTGCGGCAAAGAAAGAGGGCTTGGAGGTTTTATCTATAGTTAGAAAGGCGACAACACGAAAGAAGATGTTTAATGGGAAGGATTTCTGGGCTAAGTTGCTTGCTGATTCAAATAAACAGACCTTGCTTGGCGTCCAAATGTTGGGTCCGCGGGAGGTCAGCAGGATAGGTGAGAGAGTTCTTCTGATGATAGGTGAAGAGATTCCTTTAGCAAGAATCTCTCAATATGAAACTATCTTTAGTCCCCCTTTAAGCAATGCATATGATCTAATAACAAACGAGGTGGATATTCTCATTGGTGAGTTGCTAAAAATGGGGAAATCTGTTAAATGGTTAAGGAAATAATAAAATGTCCAAAGTGTGTGAAATATGCGGCAAAAGACCGATTGTAGGCAATAATGTAAGCCATGCCCACAATAAAACAAAACGGCGCTGGCACCCAAATCTCCAAACATTGAGGGTTAAAGTAAAAGGACAGACCAAAAAAATCACAGTATGCACGCGCTGCTTAAGGTCCGGACTGGCATATAAGTAAGCAGTAAGTAATTTTTATCAAACATTTTTTTCCTCCATACTTTCTACTATTTTTCAAATTCGCTCTACTTTTAGGATCTCCTTAATCTTTTTTATTTTTGAGATAATAT
>QMLT01000050.1 GCA_003646875.1 Deltaproteobacteria bacterium | reverse complement strand
TATGCTCCTTAAATGCAGCATTTTTAAGCTGCTGCCCCAACTTATTGAGACGAAAAGAGTTGTATAGGCAAATATTGCATGACCCAGAGGCATATTTAAGGGATTTGCAGCAAAAAATACACTCAACACGCACCTAAGCACCACTTCTTTTATAGTACGTTTGCGGCTGAATGCTACGTTTTTTTACTTCCTCCTTGTATGTTTGATGATCACTCAATCATTCAAATTTAACCTTGGGTGTGGCCTTTGCTTCCGCGGGAACTTCAAAGAAGGTGGCCTTGCTAAACCCATACATCCCAGCAAGAATATTTGCTGGAAAGCTCCTTATTTTCACATTGTAGGCCTTAACTGACTCATTATAGCGTCTTCTTTCAACAGATATCCTGTTCTCTGTGCCGGCCAGTTCATCCTGAAGCCTCATAAAGTTTTGATTTGATTTGAGATCAGGGTACCGTTCCACTACAACAAGTAATCTGCTCAATGCCCCTGAAAGCGCATTGTTTGCCTTGATCTTATCTGGTATATTTCCTGCGCTCCCAACCTGTGATCGCGCCCTGGTTACATCAATAAAAACACCTCTTTCCTGCTTGGCATAGCCTTTCACCGTTTCCACAAGGTTTGGGATGAGGTCATAACGTCTCTGTAGCTGATTTTCTACCTGTGCCCATGATGCCTTGACCGTCTCATCAAGCGTCACAAAGGTATTGTACGTGCCCTTAAAAAATGAATACATAGATAAGAGAATAATAACAATTATCGCAAGTGCGATAACGAGATTTCTTGTTCGTTTGGTCATCAGTACCCTCCTTGCTTAAATTTCCATTGTATCAACAACTTCCCATAATTTTCTTACCTCCACCATATAGGCTGTAAAGAGGTCCTTTATTTCAGATGATGAAAACTGCGCCTTGCCTTGCTTTATATCCAGACATTTCATAAAAATGTCCTGGTTGATAGGTATTTCTTTTGCAACCGATTCTATAATTTTCCTCCTTGTTGAGGGTATTTCAATACCTTTAAGGTATAAAAGTCCATTAAAAATAGATATAAAGGCGATGATTGACGTCTTGATTAGTTCCTTTATCCTCTTATGTTTTCCCTCCGTCTCCAGATAGCCTTTCCGTAAAAGCAGGAGTTTACCTTTGATTTCCCGTTCACATTGAAGCCTGAGGTAATGATCTTCCAGGGATATATCTTTGAGTATATCTTTGCCATACACAAGGATATAGTTTTTCTTCATGTTGAGGAATTCGAGGGGATATGAATCCAGGGAAGACTGGATATACGATTGTGTCATGAACAAAGGTGTGGCGACATTCCTTTTCCTCCATCGGGATATTGTTTCAAAAGTCCAATCCAGGTTATCTATGGCTTCTTCTGAAAGGATTATAAGGAAATTCAAATCTGACGTGTGAGGATTGAAGTCACTTCCTGCACCACTCCCATAAAGCATGATGGAAATGAGGGCATCTTCAAAGATTGTCTTAAAATCCTTGGTTATTTCATTAAATATCTCTTCCGGCTTTTTTATCTTGGTCATTGTTTACCTCTCTTTAAAAGCCACGGCCTGCACCTCCCCCACCGCTCAAGCCACCGCCAAAACCTCCAAAACCACCTCCAAAGCCTCCAAAGCTACCACCACCGCCTCTGCTCCCAGCTAAAAGCATAAGCAGGATGAAGGGAAGGATTGTCCTTCCCCGCCTTGTGCCAAGGAGCATTGTCAAAACGATGAGAAACAGGATGAGATAAAATAGGTTGATGCGTGGTCTTTCTTTTAGCTTTTTTTTCGTTTGATAGTTTGTTGTGCTGCTTCCAGTGAGAGAAATCTCTGCATCTTTTGCAATCACTGATGATACAGCTGCAAGGGCGTTTGACAGGCCCTTGTTGTAGTTACCTTTTTTAAGATACGGTACTACATACGTGTCGAGTATCTCACCAACGAGCCCGTCAGGCAAGATTCCTTCAACACCATAGCCAGTTTCAATCCGTACCTTCCTTTCCTCAACGGCAAGCAAAATAAGCACTCCCTTATCTTCCCCCTTTTTTCCAATACCCCAGGCCTCATACAGCCTGTTTGCATAATCGGCAGGGTCATTGTCTCCGATACTTTTCAGGGTGACAACAACGATGGAGGTCCCGGTCTTCTGCAATACTTCACGAGCAAGCAGATCCATAGGATGTGCATATTGTGGCGCAATCACCTCCGCATAATCATTAATAGCCCCCTTCGGTTTAGGAAACTTCTGGGCCCATGCTGAAGTGAGCAGGAAACAATGGAGTAATATGATGGTAAATAAAAAGGAAAGAGAGGCCTTAAATTTCACGTGATATTTTCTTTGTTGGGTCATAATGTACTTATTTCATATCATATAAGGCAAAAAAATAGCAAACTTTTATGCAAAGAGCCCATAGAAAAGGAAAATCACAGGTAGGGATCGTTGTTGATTAGGGTTTTGGAGGTTCAAGAATAGATAATCCAACCAAATAAAGCCCTTTAAATCTTCCTTCTTCATCTTTCGTGATATGTCTGATCTTTGTTTTCAAATATTCAATAGGTTTTAAGACATTATTCGTGTAGTATTTCAGTTCCGATACAGAGCCAACCTTTAAATAATTCAACAAATTAGAGTCTTCCTTTACCAATACACATATTCCTTTTGATGATATATCCCAAATTTTGAATTGATACGTAAAGGCGCAGTCACGTAGTGAAAATTCTACACTATGATATTGATCTATGATTCTTCGGGGTTCTGACCTTTTTTCGGTAAAGTCCACGTTCATGCACCAACCTTTTACCGCGCACTATTTACGAAAAACAGCGTTCTATATCATACATTCATGGCTTTATATGAAAGAAACTTAAAACTGGATAAAAAGGCATCCTGAATCCTTAATTTAAAGAGTCACAAATAACAAAAAGTTCTTTCATTCTGCGTTGTGGCCGCAGGGCATGGAGGTTCATTAAAAAGCCTTGCGTACAGTGGATTCATAGATGTGAATCGAGCACAAGTTTTTTTTAAAAAAAATATTCAAGTTAAATATATATCATTAGCCAATGTAACTGCTGCTTGCAGAGTCTGATTCCCAGGCTGTAACCTTACTGACCTTAATATTTCTATCATTAAGCTCGTTGCTTAACCGCGTAAAAATATAGGCAGCAATATTTTCTGACGAGGGATTCTGATCTTTAAATTGGGGGAGCTCATTTAAGAATGAATGATCAAGTTCTTCCAGGATTCTGTGTGTAGCATCTTTCACCTCTTTAAAATCTATCAATAGCCCAGTATCATTGAGTTTTTCTCCCTCAACAAAAACATCTATCCGCCAATTATGCCCATGAAGCTTCTCACATTTACCTCTATAGTTTCTCAACTGATGCGCGGCTGCAAATTGAGTAATTATCTGTAACTCATACATAGAATACACCAATTCCCGCCTAAAAGCCTACTTTTTTTTGCCCTTATACCGTTTTCCGCAAATATTGCATTTTCCATCTATTATTATTCCAATGCAATTTCCATCTGGACAGGGAATTCTATCCTGAAAATCAATACTATCTGCGCCTCCAGCACTCTTTGTATCATCCTCTCCTGTGGTAGTACTGTGCAGTTCTGCCCCGCAATAAAGGCAGTAGTGGCTGTCTTCAGGAATTGATCCCCCACATTCAGGGCACGTAATGCCTAAAATCTCCTTATCACAATATGGGCATTTCATGTATGCTCCTTGTAAGAAATTTAACGTTTTTCTATTTCTTTAATGTATCTTCCTGTTATTGTCAATCATTGATGACCTACATCAAAAAGGATTGAGTAGCATTATTTGATTGACAAAAAAGGATTTTTATCCATAATAAGCACCAATGGCGGTGTAGCTCAGGTGGTTAGAGCATACGGCTCATATCCGTAGTGTCCGGGGTTCGAGTCCCTGCACCGCCACCATATGGATTTTGTAAACAGTATTGACATATTCATTTTTCGAATTATTTTTATATGTATTATGACCCTGCAATATTTTAATAAAGATCAGTTAAGTGTTGTTGGGGATGCCTTAGATATTGCTGAAGATATGACGAGCAACTATTTTAAATTATCACTCTTACAGTGGAAAAGGAATCGCTTTGATATAAGAACCCTTTCTTCTTTATTCGGCGAAGAAATTAAAGATAATGTCTTTGCCCTATTGAAGAAATATAGCTCAGACGGCAAAGCAGAAATAGAGCCCCTTTATAAACGACATGAATTTTACCTTATTTATTTGCAGGATCACTACATTTTGCAAGCCCTTCAAAGGGACGCTAACATTAAACTTCTCCCCCTTTTGGCGTATATACTCACCCATGAGTTGGTGCATATTGTACGGTTCTGTAAATTTCAAGTGAGATTCGACACCCAGGAGGAGAATAACAGGATAGAAGAGGAAAAAATCGTAAATCACATAACGTATGAAATCCTGCAACAATTATCGTTACCAAACCTCTCATATATTCTGGGCGCTTATAACCCTGATAGAATGAATATTGATATCTGTATGAACAAATATGACACATGGAGGATAAATAATGCCCATCTATGAATATAAATGTAGCAAATGTGGCCGCATAACTGAGATGTGGCAAAAATTCTCTGATCCGCCTGTAAGTGTATGTGAGATATGCGGTGGACCGGTGAAAAAGATTATTTCACAAAATACCTTTCATCTCAAAGGGTCAGGTTGGTATGTAACTGATTACGCATCAGGGGCATCTAAAAATAGACCAGCAAAAAAAGAAGATAAAGAAAAGAAACCAAAAAAAGATGACACCAAAAATGCGTCAAAAGAGGTATCCAAAAAAGCGCCTTCTACAGACACATGAGCCCCGGAGTAACCAAAATACCCTTCCCTAACCTTTTTTGAAAGGCGTTACACAGTAATAAAAAAAATGAAATATAGATATAGTGGAAGCACCCAGGACAAATTACTAAATCGATTGGAAAAAAAGGAGAAAAGGGAATCCTTTCGGAGAGATCGATTTTTTAAATTTAAGCTATCAGAAATTCATAATAAGCTTTCCCAGGCCCTACTCCTTAACAAGATAATTGAGACCGAAAATTCTCAAGCAGTTTCTGATCTCATCATGCAGGGCCTTAACAAGGCATATAAAAGCAGTGAGTTTGACTTTAAATTTTTCATCGCCCCTATAAGGACCCTTGTCCCCCGTGCAAATCCATACGCCCTCTATCTAACACAATATATCCTGGAAGTAATAATCAATGACCCAAATGTAATAGACGTGTATGGAACTGACCTTGAAATTTATACGTTAATAGACGATATTATCAATCAGGTGAATGAAAAATTTGAAAGAACTGAAGAAGAAATAGCGAAACAGCTCTCCCGCAATAAATCCCTTGTTATAGGATCGCGGGACTACGAAATTGCCCTAGAGCAGCTTTTCCATAAGAAAGCGGGGGTAAGCGAGATTTCTCACAAGTAGTCAGGCAGCAAAAACCTTTGTTGATTTATTCATCCAAAGGTTGTGTATCCTCAGAGGGCTCTTCCTTTTTTCTCCCAGGATATTTTATCTCATACATTGTTTCTTCTAATGTGTCTAAATCCTCTATTCGGCACACTCTTACATCAGGATACTCATCATTTATTATCTTTTGCGTTATCTTGCCCGGGCCAAAGATAAGGATTCGTTTTATCTTATATTCTTCGACCATTTTTTTAATGGTCTGAGCCCATAAAACAGGATGATCCAGCTGATGTATAAGCTCTTCTTTGATCTCATCAGGGTGAGTGATGGTCTTTGGATCAATGTTATCATCTGTCAAGGTATTTGCAATAATAGGTGTTTCAAGCTTTTTAAAAGAAAACTCTTTTTCTTCGATATACTTTTTTAAATTATCACTGGCAACAACCATCAGCGGTGTATGCCATGGACCCAAAACCGGCAAATCTATGGCTCTAAATTCTGATTCCTTAAGCAACTGTTTTGCTGCACCAATGTTTTTACTTTTACCTCCAAAGACATTCTGTTTGGGTGAGTTATAAAGGGCTATGTGCAGGATTTCTCTTCCTGCGTAGTATGTAATATTTCGAACATCCTCCTGAGTAATGTCCCTATTCTTATTTATGATGGCTACCAGTCCGCCATCGATATCTTTGGCGCATGAGGTCATTATACTCTGGCGTTGATTAACCAGTTGCAGGCCGGTATCATAATTCATGCCCTCTGCTGCTGTAAGTGCAGTATATTCACCAAAACTATGCCCAGCCATGACTACCGGTTTGAGGCTTAGTTTTTCTTCCTCCAATCTTTCTCGAAAGACTGAAAAGGCTGCCCAAGAGGAAATATAGGTAGCGATCTGAACCTGTTTATCTAAATGAGTTTTAAGCCCTCTTTTAATGCCAAGCTCATCGACATGACTGACTCTATCACGAAATTTGTCAGGTATTTTGCCGAATATTATCTTTTCAAACTCCCTATTCAATAACCTGTTTGCCCTGTAAAATACAAATGCAGCAATCTCAAAATGATCATAGAACTCATGTCCCATTCCTAAATATTGAGATCCCTGACCAGGAAAGATATACGCTGTTTCAGGTTGCATAATCAATTCTCCTTTTCTGTAAGCTGTATTTGGGATTCTAAAAGAATAGAAAAAAAGAGTCAAGGAGGAAAGGGGCATGAGACTATCCTTTGGTAGAAACAAATCTACACCAAAAGTTGTGCGTTATAGGGATAGGGGGCGGAGGGGGGAAATTTTCTTGAAATTTTTCTAAATGAACTTCCGAGAAACAAGATGGGAAAGGTTTTGAAAGAGGAGGTTAAAAAAGCATTCTATTCTGCTCAAGATTGAGTAAATATCGTTTCATATTAATTCCTGCGTTAAAACCACCCAGGCCATTTACCGCAACAACCCTATGGCACGGGATAAGAATGACAAGGGGGTTTTTCTTTAATGCCTGCCCAACAGCCCGTGCCCCTTTTGGGGCGCCTGCCATGAATGCAACATCTTTATATGTTTTTGTTTCACCATATGGTATTGCACACGCGCTCCTGTAGACATTATACATAAAGGGGGTCACATTGATATCCCACGGCACATTAATTGCTGGATTATTTCCTTTAAGATATGCCTCAATAATTCCTATGAGGCCTTCATTATGTGTACGATCTTCAATTAATTCAGCGTTCGGCGCAGAGGAGATTAGCTCAGTCATAAAACTATTCTCCTTTTCAAAGTATAATTTTACCATGACTGCGCCTATATGTGAAGAGGCAACATGTACTGACAATTCCCCACATTGAAACTCCCAGTAATAGATAGTGTAGGCGTTCACAGGTTCAGAGTTCACCGTTCAGGGTTACCTTTGTTTGAAATTTGATACTCGAAACTTTGCCCTGTGTTGCTACACCCAGTATCAAGTTTCCAGTTTCAATTGATAATTGTCCATTGAAGCTATTTCCCAACTACTGTGACAGGCTGACTTGGCTTACTTTCTAAGCCATCCTTATCAACTGCTGTTACAGTGTAATTCTTGCTCTTTCCTGGTTTAGGGCCAACATTAATAAATTTTGGTTCTTTAACAGCGCCTACCTTTCGTGAACCGAAAAATCCTTTTTCAAAAACATTGTATAATGTAATATCCGATTCAGTGTTATTTGACCAGGTAAGGATCGTCTTTCCTTGTTCAACTCTTGCAGTAAGCCCTGTAGGTGCCCTTGGTTTTGGTTTTGTTTTGACAGTTATTATATCAGAAAAATCACTTATGAGGCTATCCTTATCCTCGGCTGTCAGTTTATATCTATATTCCCACCCATCCTGAAGCCGCTTATCCACATAAGAGGTATTTCCTTCAATAGAGGCTATTTCCGAAAATTCTTTTTCATCACCCGAACTCCTGAAGATATGATATTTTTCGATATCATCCTCGGGATTAGGCTGCCAGAAAAGGGGTATTTCTTTCACATGAAGGCTTTCCCCTCCAAATCCAGAAGGTCTGACAGGCCGTGGTTTGGTCGTTGCAAAAACTATTTCAGATGGCTTACTTTCAACATCTACCTTATTATAGGATGTTATCTTATAATAATAGGTGGTGTTATCCATCAATGGTTCTTTATAGGTTCGTTTATCAAGGTATTTGTTTTTCTTTGGATTACTTATCTTTTTAATTAAAACATATTCCCCTTCCCTTGCGGTTGAGCGATACAATTTATATCCTTTGACCTCTTTTTCAGTACACATATTCCACAGAAGTTTTACCTTTCTGGCCATCCCACTTTTTGCCCTCAGTCCCTGAGGTGTTGGGGGCGGCCCCTTAGTTGTAGCTGATACAATATCCGACAGGGATCCTTCTTTCTCACTATCTTCAAAGAGGGAAATTCTATAATAATAAGTTGTTTTATCCTTCAGGCCTTTGGTATCAATAAAACTATTAATGTCCCGATCAATAATCTTCTTTATCTTTATAAAGCCATCTTCACCTGACATACTTCTGTAAATAAAATAGCCTTTTACGTGCTCTGAGGTAGCCTGAGTCCAGGTCAGTTTGATCTGCCTGATCATATCCCCCTTGGCCGAGAGCCTCTGGACAACCGGCAGACACCTCCCCTTCATAGAAGCCGAGAGGTCACTTTCCAGGTTCTTTTCATTATAGACGCTTACCTTGAAATAATATTCCTCCCCATCAGCCAGATTTCTATCCAGATAATTTATCTTAAATAATTTGTCCAGGGTTGTATCAATCCCCAGACCTAAATCTTTTCCTGAGAGATTGGCTACCTCCCTGTAAGGGCCTTTTTCTGTCTTTGCCCTATAAAGCTTGTATCCCATGAGTTTGGTTGGATCAGGACTTTTGATTGGATTAGGCGCCCATGTTATCTCTATGCTTTTTACATGAGCTTGAGTGCTCAGAATGATAGGGGGATTAGGAGTAACTACTGTCTTAGCGCGAATGGTTTTGGAGAAATCACTCTCCTTACCTCTTGTATCGAATGCCTTAATTCTATAATAGTATGCAGCAGTTTTCTCTAAGCCCTCATCAACATAGTTGTTTTTCGTTACCTGTGCTATTTTTACAAATGGGCCTTCTTCTGATTGGCTGCGGAAAATCTTGTAGCCGGC
>QMLT01000049.1 GCA_003646875.1 Deltaproteobacteria bacterium | reverse complement strand
AGGTTATGACTTAGATCGGTTTGCCGAAAGAGTCGCAGAAATCTATGGAATGGAAAGGCACGAGGTTTTTTCAAAGGGCAGGCGGCAACGGAAAGTAAAGGCAAGGAGTCTTCTTTGCTACCGGGCCGTCAGAGAGGCAGGTATGTCGCTTAGAGAGTTAGCCGGCCGACTGGAAATGAGCGGACCCGGAGTCGGGTTTGCCGTGGAAAGAGGAGAGGCAATTGCAAACGAAAATGGTTATAAATTAATCGAATAAGTTTTTTAGTTTCTTATCAGCGTCCCGCTTTCATTTTGACCCACTCTCGCACCATGTTAGCTTTTTCCTTTGATCTCTCGATAATATCCTCGACGTCCAGGGTAAGAAGCCTTCTGTCCTCCATAACAATTTGCCCATCAATAATAGAATGTCTTACATCATGGCCACCAGCTACATAGACAAGATGTGAATAAGGATTATACATCGGAACAAGATGGGGCTTATTTGTGTCAATTACTATCAGATCAGCCCTTTTTCCCACCTCTAATGATCCTGTAATTTTCTCAAGCCCAAGCGCCTTTGCGCCCTCTATGGTTGCCATCTCCACAAGAGTTTGGGCACTCATTACAGTGGGGTCAAGGTTATTCACCTTATGTAGTTTTGCAGCCATATCCATCTCGCCAAAAAGATCAAGGTTATTATTCGAGGCACATCCGTCAGTACCCAGACCCACTGTTATACCTTTTGCTATCATCTCGGGAACAGGAGCAATGCCCGAGGCAAGTTTCATATTGCTTTCCGGATTATGAACCACACGGACGTCATTTTCTGCAAGTAATTCTATCTCAGATTCGTTGACATGGACACAGTGATCTACAATAAGATGAGAACCAAGAAGACCAAGGTCTTTTAAGTGTTCTACAGGTCTTTTTCCAAATCTTTTTTTTATTTCATTCACTTCTTCTTCTGTTTCTGATAGGTGTATAATAAGTGGAACACCGCTTCTTAGGGCCAAATCATTTGCCTTAACCAAAAGCTCCTCTCCACAGGTGAATAAAGAGTGTGGTTCAACTGCGATATTTATCAGAGGATCTTGTTTCCATCTTTCAATCAATTCTTCTGTATAAATAAATCCCTTTTCTAATGCGCCATAATTTGGTGAGGGAAAATCGTAGATGACTTCTCCGACCACACTCCTCATCCCAGCTTCTTTCGCAGCCCTTGCTACCTCCTCCTCAAAGAGGTACATATCACAGAATGTCGTGGTTCCTGCCATTATCATCTCTGCGCATGCCAGAAGGGTGCCGACCCTCACAAAATCAGCATCCATCTTCCCTTCCGCAGGAAAAATATAATTGTGTAACCATTCCATAAGAGGAAGATCATCTGCTAAACCCCTGAAAAGGGTCATAGCTGCATGTGTATGACTATTAATAAGACCAGGGATTATTAGGCCACCCTGGATATCAAGCTCTTTTTTTGCCTTTATTGAATCTTTATTATCCCCGCCTGCCGTCGGTCGGGCAGGGCTTTGCCAAGCATTGGGGGCAGGTTTTCCTATATAAGATATCGTGTTCCCTGATATGGCTACCATACCATTATGAATAATTTTATTCTGACTATCCATAGTCAGAATAGTCCCATTATGGACCAGGATATCTGCCTTATTCATTTTTCTAAATCCTTGATAATTGCTGGGAGCAATTTGGTTAACGAGGAAGATGCCTTTTTGGCATTAAGAATCACATCTTCCATTGATGTAGGTGTCATACAATCAGGAAGGTTACTATTGGTGAGAGCTACAATTACCAATACCTTTAATCCACAATGAACAGCAGCTATAACCTCATTAACAGTTGACATTCCCACCGCATCGCCACCTATTGATCTTAAAAATCTCGTCTCAGCAGGTGTTTCAAGACTTGGTCCGGTTATACCCACATAGATGCCTTGATTTAAAATAATCTTTTCTTCTCTTGCCTTTTCTTTGGATAAGACTGTAAGGTCTTTATCATAGGCAGAGGTCATATCCGGAAACCTCGGCCCTAATTCATCAATATTTTTTCCGATAAGGGGATTATCTCCTGTGAGGTTTATATGATCTGTAACAAGCATTACTTCTCCTGGCTTAAAAAGAGGATTTAATCCTCCTGCCGCACTTACCACAAAAAGGTATTTCACTCCTAAACGCGCCATAACCCTGATCGGAAATGTAATCTCGTTAGCAGTATATCCCTCGTAGATATGAAATCTTCCCTGCATGGCAAGAATAGACTTCTCTGCCATAGAGCCAGAGACAAGGATGCCCGCATGGCTTTCAACAGTTGATTTTGGAAAATGCGGAATCTGTTCATAGGGAATTCTTTTAGCAATTTCCATTACATCAGTCAGGTTTCCAAGACCGGTTCCTGTGATCATCCCTATGAGAGGTTGTCCTATTATCCTCTCGCGTATAAAATTGGCTGCCTCGGTTATTTTTCTGTTTGTTGGATTCATATATTAAACCTACATACTTGCTTCAATCCGTTCTCTCACCTCAGGAGGGATGAGATCGCCAATCCTGGCTCCTGCTACACCAATTACTGTATCTGCAGCGCCATAATAAACCAGGATGCTATCATCCGCATCCAGAGTATATTTATTGGATGCTGCTACCGCCCCGCATGTAAATACAACTTGGGGGACCCAGTAAATGCCCTTTCCCTTGCCAATTTCATAATCCCTTTCGGGTTCTAAGATAGCGTTTGGAGACCTATACAACACCTCTCCAGGATCATTAAGGTCTACCAAGATTAACCCCAGCCGGTATATCCGAAGATAATCCACCCCGTGGTAAATAATAAGCCATCCCCAGGAGGTCTTTATCGGCTGCGCGCCTGCGCCAATATACACTCCATCCCATACCATCCCTGCCCTTGGAGTAATAATTATCTTCTGGCCTTGAGATGGCCAGGGTGGATCAAGATTATCAAGGTAGGAAAGCCAGATATCCGGGTATATTCTGTGAAAGACTACAAACTTGCCAGAAAATTTCTCAGAAAAGAGAATTGCATCTTTATTGGGAAAGTTGGGAAATGTAGGCCCATGCCTTACCCAGGCATTCCAGTTATATGATATAAAATCATCAATCCCGATGGATGCCATGGCTATTTGAGAGACACTACCACTATTTGCAGTATATAGCATATATAATCTGTCTCCAATTAGCGCTGCCCTGGGGTCTTCACAGCCTTTTGTTGAAGCAGGGTCTCTAAAATTGGCGCCTTCATAATCCTCTTCCGGGCTAAATATGGGATGATCAAGCCTTTCATCTATCGTAACTCCATCTTTGCTCATTGCAAGGCCAATGTATGACACATTGGGTTCATGTCCTACTGCCCTGTAGAGAATAAAAATTTTATCTCTAATTCTCACCGAAGCACAGTTAAAAACAAACTTTGATTCCCACCAATGGTCCTGAATAGGCTCAATAATGGGGCCTTTAGTAAGTCTTGTCAGACTTCCTGCAGGTATCTCCTTTAAAATTGGTAGCTTATCACTTAGAACTCTCTCAGCCTCCTTCTCTAGACCCAGCAAATGATGAGCAAGATCTTCTGACTCTCTACCTTCGCCCATAAGTTCAATAATCTTTCTTTCTACGGCAGGTTTATCAGCCAATCCGCAAGCTTTACTATATTCCAGCAGAAAGTCAGCGCTTGTCCAATTCCTTTCTACATGAAGAGAAAAGGGGGTGGGAAATTCTCTTCCACCCTTGAAGCTGTAGCTCGCCCAGGTCCAGGCAGAAAGCGGAATAAAGGTATTATCAGGCAGGGTTAATGCTAAGTGGTATACGCTGGAAAGGTCCTCAATTCTTGAAGCCAAGTTAATCTTCTCTATGTCTCCCGCCTCGGATGCCTCATTTTTTATCCTCTCTGCCATGTGGATTATCCGCTGAACCAAGGCTCTCTGGTTTCCATTCTCAAAGATATTGTGGGCAGAAAGCGGGGTTCTGCCCCAGTGGCCTTGAAGGGAATTGATTACTCTATTGCCAAAATCGCTCTCTTTAGAAAATTCTTCCCATATCTTTCCAAACCTTTCTGCCTCTATTATATTTTTTGCAATAGTGGTGAAATATCGGATCTTTGGGAATTCTCCTCCCTTAGCCTTTGGAAGATTACTTATAACTATCCTTCCGGTTAGTCGATTAAGGGCTGATTGATCCTTCATTTCGGCCAGGGCAGGAAATGAGCTATATGATACTACAATGGGCACAATATAGGAAGATTCAAAATCTGAGGGTATCGCAGTTTTCCTTAGCTCATCCCATATTCCTTCTATATATTCCCTTTCTTCACTCCAACTTGCTAAGGCCAGGACATCACAGGGTGTATAATCCCTCAATAGCTGGGGTAAATCAAAAAAGCCGAGCCTTGTTATGAGGTTTGATGGCGGATTTTTTCTGATCATTCGATACGCCACTTCCTCTTTGAGGGAGAATCCCTTTTTTGGTGGAAAATAACGGAATATTGAGCTTACAACCTTTTCCGTTCCCTCAACAGTATAAAGATTACCAGGAAAAAGAAATTTATCAAAGCCTCTTTCTGTATTGGACATAAAATCTTTTACAGTCTTGAGTATAGTTAAACTGCTTATGTCCTTTTTAAGGCGCAATCTTTGAGAGATAAATTGTTGAAATTCTGTCCTATACCTATCAAGCAAAGATTTATATATATCCTGGGCCCTAACTAAGTTGCCTGTCTTGGTTGCAATCTCTTGCGGGACTATTAAAGGAACATGTGGTATGAATTCCCATGACCCAATTTTTGAAAGATATGGTTTAAGAGGCTTTTCCTTCTTGTTCCAATCTCTTATAAAATCTTCTCTTTCCAGAAGGAATAGTTCTATTTCATTGCTAAATAGACTTTCTGCTTCATTAAAAATAATTGGAGTGGAATGATTATGCGCAGTTATCTCTAATTTCCGCTGTAGCTGTTTCAACACCCTGACAAAGCTGCCTAATCTTCCCAAAAATATCGGTAACAGCCCATTTATAATATCTTCTCTTTTTAACTCTTTACCAAAGGAAAATGATAGAAGAAACTGATAAACTATTTTTGCCCATAGACGGCCAGAAAGCTCAAATTCCTCCCGAGGGCAGTCTGCTAATTGCAATAAATCATTGCAAATATTAGCAGGGAGAATATCTCCATATAGATAGACAAAACGGTTTACACCCATCCGGTATTCATTCACCAATTCTTTATAACTTAGATCAATAGAAGGGGGGGCATCCTCTTTTTTAAAACCATAGCTATCTACATAAGAAAGGACTCCGCTCTTTTCTCTCCAAAAGTCGCTATCCTCTAATATTCGCTCAAAGATACCCTTGGCTATTCCCCTGAAGATGAGTTTTATTTTGCCAGAAGATGCTTGATGGGATTTTATACCTAAATTAACTTCACACATCCTGAAATTATTTATTATCGCTGATGTAGCAAGAAAGGTATCTATTCCGTAATAGCCTGTCTCAGATAGCCATACCTCTGGATCCTGAAGGTACCTGAAAAGCGCTCTATGGCTGATGCCAAACTCACCTGAGATTGGTTCAGCTATTCTTTTTCCATATATTGCTGAAATCAAAGGAATAACAAATAATCTGGTGATTCCTGAATCAAAATAATGCCTATTGTACCTGCTGAAGACGAAATCAAACCCGTCTTTCTTAACTGGCTCAAGAAGAAGCCTTACCCATTCATGGGATAGGCCTTTTATTCTACCTTCTTCCTTAAATGATGTTAAATCAGCGCTGAAAACTGCTAAATCTGCTTGAAGGAGATTGGATATTTCCATAATTGCCCTGATTGCCCATCCCCTTCCACTGATTTTTCCTTTTAAGAGAAAAGAGATTATTTCTATATTATAAGATATCTCTTTGCTAGATATGTTATTTATAACATCTAATGCTTTTCCCCCTACCTGGGCGCCTACACAAATAATCACCCCTTTCTTTTCCGGATAAAATGTTTCAAGACCCTCTCTTGCTGTTTTAAAGACATCACCTATGGTTTCCGACTCATTATAGAAGGGTATGCCAATCACAATATCTGCCTTTTTGATGGCCCTTGCCTTCTTTAATGGCTCTTGCATAAGATGTTGATATTCTTTCTCCATTTATAGAAACCTCTGGTAAAGAATAAGGTGTTTTTTTGCTATCTCTTCCCAGGATGTATCAATGGCGTATTTCCTTATCGATCTAACTATCGCATTAGTAAATTTCTTATCGTTAAGAATCCTCACGGTAATCTCTGCTATTGCTTCTATATTATTTGGAAGACAAAGTATTTCATCGCTCACATTTTTCATCAATTCTTCTTCGAACTTAGGTATCCTGCTTGCTATTATTGGCCTTCCTGAGCCAAGCGCAATATGTATTGCCCCACTGCCACTCCTGTTTTCTTCATTATAGAGGTAACAACAGCAATCTGCGGCGCTAAATACCAGAGGGAGATCCTTTTCAGCAATAAAGTCATCGGAGAATATTACTCGATCCTCTATGTTTAATTCCCTCGCCTTCTCCTTACATAGTTTTATATAAGATAAATCATCTGGATCCATAACTCGAGAATAGCCCGCAATAAAAAGGTAGGCATCCGAGACATTTTTTAGTATTAAAGGCAAGGCTTCTATGAGGGAAAGTTGATTCTTTCCCTTGCTTATAAATCCAAAAGAAAGTATTAATTTTCCCGCAGGAAGGCCAAGTCTTTCTTTTGCCTGATAACTATCTATTAATGCAAACAATTTCGTGCCATGAGGAATGATCTCTAACTTCTCTTTTGCTATCCCCATTCGTAAAAGTACTCTCCTTAAGGGTCTGTCCAGGTGGACGATTTCGCAATCTACAATATCCCCTATTTTGCAATTATATTCCTCGATGTCAACATCAATTCCAGGCAAATTTCGGGTATGTGTGGTATATACGGTATGAAGGGTAAGTATTAGAGGGTATTTATTTGCCTTTATTTCCTTGAGAAATTTAAGGAAATTCTTTTCTGCTGGGAAGAGACCAAATTCATGCTGAATGTGAATAATATCAGCCCTTAAATGCCTTAAATTGATAAGGACGTCTGTATAATCTCCAGCAGAAAAGGAAGGAATAACAGTAAGTCTTTCTGACTTCCTTTGTTCTCCTCCTTTCCTTGCAAGCACAGTTACTGAAATTCCATCATCAATGTCAAGCAGGGCATTTGTAAGATAATTCGTATAGGTCCCGATGCCACACATCTCCGGCGGGAATGTGGAAATATAACAGATATTCACTCAATTTCTCTCTCTATCATATCAACTTTATGAATTTACTGATGACTTGCTCTTAACGCCTGTGTCCCATTGTGAGCATTCCACGATGAATGCATAAGAGGATAGGTATCCACATGCTTCTCCCTATATGGTGATTTTTTCTTTAAGGCCGTGTTGATGATCCGATATAATCCAGGAAGAGGATTTATCCCAGCCCTTTTTCTGGCTACCAGTTTTACCGCTTCATCATAGTCATAACCAATATTACAAAGGTAAGCTATGACTGCTGAAGCGGATCTTCCTTTGCCATATCGACAAAATACTAAAATTTTTCCCTTCTTGGAGCACCTATCTATAAAGTTTATTGCCTCTCGCAGTTTTTTTACTTGAGGAGTGACCCCATCTTTAAAGGGAATCTTGTAATAATTTTTGGGAGGAGGATACAACTTGATATCATCTGCTACATTAAGGAAGAAGTCTATCTCTTTTGGGGGTTCTTCTAAGCCATTCCAACGCCCTATTGCTATATCAGGAAGAATAAAGGTAAAGTCCGGTTTACTTCTGTCTAAAGACGGTATTTCTTTCCCTGATCTAACAACTTCTTCCAATAAAAGGTGCTTTTTGGCCTGGTTTTCAAAGGAAAACTGCTGAGCATAATACCGGCTTGCCTTTTCTGCATCTTCTTTTACCTTAGGGTCTAAAATAAGCCCTGCGATCTTCTCTGCTAAATCATTTATGTTCACCCCAGCAGGTAATCCAGACAGATCTAATGTTTCCCCCATTCCCTCTATTCTTCTTCCTACAACACAAGTGCTGGTTCCCTGCGCATGGGCCATTCTTCCAGATTGTGTTGCATTCTGGCACCAGAAGATAGAAAAATCGAGTGCGCTGAAGGCTGAGGGGAAAATCTCCTCGGGAAGGAAATCTTCAATGAATATATTGGATGTTCCGTCGTGAATGGCTTTCAAATTTTCCAATATAGGATAAACTTCCCTAATTTTCCGGTCATTCCTCTTTTGAATCTTTCCTATAAAAATGGTGATTACCTTTTTGGATGGAAACTTATCCTGTAAGAGCTTACTAATTTGATAAAGCTGAAGAGGATCTTTTTCAGGTGTAATAAAACCAAAATTACCCATTAAAATGGTGTTATCAGAAAAGAGTTGGGGGGAGAGACTTTTTAGCCCCTTTTTCGTCGTGGCGGGGATTTCCGCCCGGTCAATGAGGTGCCTCAGTAATCTTTCCCTTGCATCATTTTTACTCATATAGCGATGACTATGAACACCGTGTCTTAAGACCACTATTTTATCTTTATATTGAGAAAATTTTCTTATAATTGCCCAATAGGCCCCATCAGTAAACACAGTAGCTAAATCGATCCAGGGAAGGATATTGTCGAGCAATTTCTCCTCCATTAGTCTCATTCCTGATTCCGTCTCTTTTGATTCAAAATGGATTGTATGAAAGCTGACAATTACCTTATTTTTCTTGTGCCTGGCCTCTTTAACCATACTTAGTAAGACAGAGGAGTCGTTTCCCCACATTCCAAATGAGTGTTGAAACCAAACGAGATCATCTTTTAAATATTGGTTAAGATGAGGATTTCGTATGGAGATTTCATATAATACTTTATCCTTATAGGGAATAAGACCCTCTGTTTTTAAAAACTCCTCCGGTTTAAATGAAAATACCTTCCATTTTTTATCATTCATTTTATTCACAAGGTAGCTGGTATAAGTCCCAATCCCACACATTAAAGGGGGGAAAGTAGAAATAAAGTTGATCAATTTTTACACCTCCTTTGCGTTTCTTTAAAATATCGCTATTGCAGGGGATATTGATTCCGGGGATAATTTTATGGATACGAATAGCACAATAAATTAGATCGAGGTAAGGAATATTACTTCTTAAAATTTAAGCATTTTTTTTTATAAATCAAGGACATGAACAGAACAATCATAACCATAATTATCCTATCCAGGTGTGGCTCTACATTACCAAAGGAAGCTATCCATATCATGCGCTTTGGGGTAAGCCTTGCACAAAAGAATTGAAATGGTTTTAGAGAAGTTATATGAAGTATACATGCAATCT
>QMLT01000048.1 GCA_003646875.1 Deltaproteobacteria bacterium | reverse complement strand
TTTTGACCGCAAATCAGCATGAAAAAGAACTAACATACTGGTACCCCCTGTGTGCAGCAAAAAATGTGGGACATGGTCAGCACCAGGGGAGGGGAAATATCAGGTTTTTTAGATGTTCAATTATCAGTCTGTAAAATTCTGAGGGATGTAATTACGTGGCGTAACGGTGAAAGCAAGAAAAAAGACGGCTATTATCGCCAGCTATTTTGCTGGCGAGTCCTATGGACTTCCTGGCCTCCCTCTAATTATCCATCATGCATCAGGATTGGGGAATTGGATCCGAGAAATAGAGACAAGAGAAGGGGTGCAGTTTAAAAGATACGGCTCGATCATCGGCTGGTGGCATGAGGAAAAACGGTAATAATCCAGAAGATCTGTTTCGGAAGATTTTTTCTTGACAACTTATACATTCGATATTATAAACGCCTCAATTAATTTACACACTCTTTTTAGCTAAGAATTCTCGAACATAATTTTAGGTGAGGGTTATGGAAAAGATAAACGTAACTATTGATGATACCAGGATTACAGTTGAGAAAGGAACTACGGTTTTAGAAGCAGCGCGGAGTGCTGGCATTTATATCCCAGCATTATGTTCTCACCCCAATTTGCCATCATCAAGGCAGGTAAAACCAGATTCTGTTGTCTACAGGGGTGAAGAAGAGCTAAAAAATGATGATTCTCTGACTGAGTTTGAGGGATGTCAGCTCTGTCTGGTAAAAATCGACGGGGTAGATGGTCTTCCTACTTCCTGCACAACTGAGGTTTCCGATGGTATGGTTGTTCAGACCAATACAGAAGAAATTCAACAAAAACGCAGGGAAAACTTGAAAATTATTTTAAGCGAACATCCTAATGTATGTCTCGGCTGTGATCGCAAAGAAGACTGTGATCCCTTTAGAGGGGGCATACGAAAGGCTGCTATAATAACTGGTTGCGAATTTTGCCCCAACAACAATCGGTGTGAGTTACAGGAAATTGCCGCATATATAGGGGTAGATGAGTCATCACCTGCTTATGAATATAATGGTCTGCCTGTAGTCAAAAGCGACCCATTCTTTGAAAGAAACTACAACCTCTGTATTGCCTGCACCAGGTGTGTAAGGGCGTGTCAGGCAGTAAGGGGTAATAGCGCTATCGGCCTTGTTTTTCAAAACGGCAAAGTAGTGGTTGGAAGCACGTCACCTACTCTGGAAGCGTCTGGATGTCAATTTTGCGGGGCATGTGTTGATGTGTGCCCAACAGGGGCATTAACTGAATGGATTAATAAATGGGAAGGTGACGCAGAGAGACGGGTTTTAACCACTTGCCCCTACTGCGGGGTAGGGTGTCAATTAGAACTCCTTGTTAAAAAAGATCGGATTATTGGAGTGAGCCCAAAGGGGGGTGGCACCGTAAATCAAGGGCAGGCATGTGTAAAGGGCAAGTTTGGGATAGTTGAATATGTTCACCACCCCAAACGCCTTACGTTTCCTCTTATCCGAAAAAACGGAAACTTTGTGGAGGCAACCTGGGATGAGGCGCTTGATTTGATTGCTGAGAGACTGGGCAGTTACAACTCGAATGAGGTAGCTGTAATTTCCTCGGCAAAGTGTACCAATGAGGACAACTATGTGGCTCAAAAGTTCGCTCGGGTTGTGCTTGGCACAAATAATGTTGATCATTGCGCAAGGCTATGCCACGCATCCACAGTGGCTGGTTTGTCCCAAAGCTTTGGCGCTGCTGCGATGACAAATAGTATAGATGAAATCACGAACGCCAAATGTATCCTGGCAATAGGCACCAATACAACAGATGCACACCCAGTAATTGGTATGGACGTAAAGAATGCGTCCAAAAATGGAACAAAGCTTATTGTAGCAAATCCAAGGGAGATAGAGCTGGTGCAGTATGCTGATCTATGGCTTCAGCAGAATCCTGGCAGCGATGTTGCTCTTCTTATGGGAATGATGAGAGTCATTGTGGATGAAAATCTTCATGACAAGGACTTTATTGAAGCCAGATGCGAGAATTTCGATGCCTTCAGGGATTCCTTGAAAGAATTTGACCTCGATAGAGTAGAAGAAATTACCGGGATACCAAAAGACAAGATAGTTGAGGCAGCAAGGATATATGCTACTGACAAACCTTCAACACTCCTTTATGCAATGGGAATTACCCAGCACACCCATGGTACCGATAATGTAATTGCTACAGCAAATCTGGCAATGCTCACTGGAAATATTGGGAAACCTTCTACAGGGGTAAATCCTTTAAGAGGTCAGAACAACGTTCAAGGTGCATGTGACCTGGGTGCCCTCCCTAATGTATTTACCGGTTATCAATCGGTTGAGAATGAAGATATAAGGAAAAAATTTGAGGATGCATGGGGAACTTACTTGCCGCGTGAAGCCGGACTTACCTTGATTGAGCTGCTCGAGGCAGCTCACAAAAAGGAGATAAAGGCCATTTACCTTATTGGTGAAAACCCGATACTGAGCGATCCTGACGCACGGCATGCCAAGGAATCTTTAGAAACCCTTGATTTTTTTGTTGTTCAGGATATTTTCATGTCTGAGACTGCCGAGCTGGCAGATGTGGTTTTGCCAAGTGCATCGTTTGCTGAAAAGGATGGAACTTTTACAAATACTGATAGGCGGGTACAGAGAGTGAGAAAAGCTATTGAGCCAATCGGAAAGTCTAAACCGGATTGGGAGATTACCTGCCAGATTGCTCAAAAGATGGGCCGAAAGGGGTTTGATTTTCAGGACCCATCTCAGATTATGGATGAAATGTCCGGGCTAACCCCAAGCTATGCAGGCATTAGTTTCGAGAGGTTAGAGAATGGTGGCATCCCGTGGCCATGCCCAGATAAAGACCATCCAGGCACACCCATATTGCATACTGAAAAATTTACCAGGGGAAAGGGCAAATTTATACCATTAGAATACAGACCGCCAGCAGAACTTCCTGACGATGAATACCCACTGCTCCTCACCACAGAAAGGAGCAGGTACCATTTTCATACTGGGACAATGACACGAAAGGTGAGTGGACTCGATGCGTTGGTTAGTGAGGGCATGGTGGAGATAAACCCAAAGGATGCCTCTGCCCTGGGTATCAGTGATGGTGAGATGGTGAAGGTTATATCCAGAAGGGGGGACGTGATTGCCAGGGCAAAAGTGACAGAGGTATCACCGGTGAAGGTGGTAACGATGAACTTTCACTTTGCTGAAAGCCCCACCAATCAATTAACCAATCCAGCTCTTGACCCTGTGGCCAAAATACCCGAATTCAAGGTATGTGCAGTTAAGTTAGAGAAGGTTCAGAGCTAATTTCTTTGGAGGTGCAAATTGTATAAGATATTAAAAAAGCAAGAGTTAGTGCCAAATATACATTTGGTCAAATTTTTGGCACCGGCTATCGCCAAGAAGGCTCAGCCAGGTCAGTTTGTTATAATTACTGTTGATGAAAAAGGGGAACGGATTCCACTCACAATCGCTGACTGGGATAAAACGGAAGGCTCTATCACTGTTGTATTCATGGAAGTGGGAACTACAACTCAGCGCTTTGCCTTGTTGAATACTGGAGATTCTATTGATAGTCTTGTAGGACCTCTGGGCATCCCCGCACATATCGAAAAAGTTGGAACCGTGGTTTGCGTTGGCGGCTGTTATGGTATAGCTGCTATAATGCCAATTGCCCGGGCTATGAAGGAGGCGGGAAACAAGGTTATTTCAATTATCGAGGCACGAAGCAAGTATCTCCTGTTTTGGGAAGATGAATTGAAAAGTGTGAGCGACCAGTTGATAGTAACCACTGGTGATGGCTCCTATGCCCCTCAAGGATGGATCCCTGATCAGCTTACACAGATATTCGAGGGGGAAGAGAAGGTGGATCTTATCTTTGCCATTGGTTGCACCTTTATGATGAAGCTTGCCTCTGAGACATCTAAACCTTTTGACATCAAGACAATTGTTCATCTTAACTCGATAATGGTAGATGGAACTGGCATGTGTGGCTGCTGTAGGGTTTTAGTTGGTGGAGAGACTAAATTTGCCTGTGTAGATGGTCCTGAATTTGACGGCCATCAAGTAGATTGGGATGTGCTTCTATCTCGGCAAAGCGGTTATCAGGATTTAGAAATCCAGTCCTTACAGAACTGGGAGAGTCGAAACTGGCGTAGAACCAAATAAGTAAACAGTGTCTAAAGTTAAAAAGTGTCTAAAGAGCCTAAAGTTGAGCAAAAAAAGAAGCAAGGACAAACATAACTTTAGCTCACTTATAACCCTGGCCCAGTCTCGTGGCTCTGAGCTGGCTGGTAAGTGCTTAATTTTATAAATTTAACTTCGGAATTATTGCAGAGATACAATATAATGCGCTAGACAAGTCGCGCTCTCCCACCGTGGCGTAGGCTACGAGCCGGAGGCCAGGGCGGAGTTTAGGCATTTTATTTAAGGATGGAGGAATATTGTAATGGAGCAGAAGGCAAAAAAGGAAAAAGTTCCCAGGCAACCAATGCCTGAGCAGGAACCCAAAGTGAGAGCAAAAAACTTTCAAGAGGTTCCTCTTGGCTATCCACCTGATATAGCTATGCGGGAGGCAAGCAGATGCCTGCAGTGTAAAAATCCTACATGTCGAACCGGCTGCCCGGTAGAGATAGATATCCCCGCCTTTATTAACAGGATCAAGGAGGGTGACTTTAAAGGCGCTATAGCAAAGATTAAGGAGAAAAATGCACTCCCTGCAGTCTGCGGTAGGGTCTGCCCCCAGGAGGTACAATGTGAAAATAACTGTATCCTTGGCAAGAAGGGAGAACCTGTAGCCATTGGTCGTTTAGAAAGGTTTTCTGCTGACTGGGAGAGGGCTCAAGGCGAGGTTTCAATCCCTGAAAAGGAAGCGCCTACAGGAAAGAGGATCGCAGTGGTCGGCTCAGGGCCATCTGGGCTGACTGTGGCGGGAGATCTTATTCTAAAGGGACACGATGTTACCATTTTTGAGGCCTTTCAAATTCCCGGGGGGGTGTTGGTATATGGAATCCCTGAATTTAGATTACCAAAGGCGATTGTAGCCGCTGAGGTAGAGTACATGAAAAAGCTGGGTGTTAAATTCCAGTGTGATATGGTTGTTGGCGCCACTGTTTCAATTGATGAACTCTTTGAACAAGGTTATGATGCAGTCTATATAGGCGTGGGCGCTGGACTCCCTGCATTTATGCGAATACCAGGTGAAAATCTAATTGGTGTGTATTCTGCGAATGAATATTTGACCAGAAGCAACCTGATGAAGGCATATCTGTTCCCCAAATATGATACACCAATAATAAGGGGTAAAAATGTGGTTGTCTTTGGGGCGGGGAATGTGGCAATGGATTCTGCCAGAACAGCGCTCCGTCTTGGCGCAGAGAGGGTAAGGATTATTTATCGCAGGTCTCGAGAGGAGATGCCAGCCAGGATCGAAGAGCTCCATCATGCCGAGCAAGAGGGAGTAGAACTTCTTCTCCTTGCAGCCCCCCTGAATTTTATTGGTGATGGGGACGGGCGTTTGAAAGGAGTAAGATGTCAGAGGATGGAGTTGGGTGAGCCCGATGAATCAGGTAGACGCCGGCCAGAGCCGATTAAAGGAAGTGAGTTTGAAACAGAGTGCGATACGGCAGTTATTGCCATAGGAGCAGGCGCAAATCCGCTTTTAACTAAAAAAACCCCTGATATTCAATTAAACAGAAGAGGCTATATAATTGCCGAGCCTGAGACCGGCAAAACAACCAAAAAAGGTGTTTGGGCAGGCGGCGATATTGTCACTGGACAGGCAACGGTTATCTTGGCCATGGGCGCTGGCAGAATGGTGGCCAATTCTATTCATAACTATCTAACTCTTGGGTGGTAAAAAAATCATTATCCTTGATACGAAATCTTTTCTCCTTGTATGAGCCGCAAAAGGTAACTTCTCAATAAGTTGGGGCAGCAGCTTAAAAATGCTGCCCCAACTTATTGAGTTACAATAGTTTCTCCTAATCAATCTTTACGTCACAGCGCAGACACCGAGCACATTCCCCCTTAACGCTCTTTATATCAAAGCCATGTTCTACCTCTCTGAAATCTTTAATCCTTTCTTCAGCAGAAATTTTAGGGGCACTGGCCATGTCTTGTTTTATGATATCACCTGGCGCCCTCATGGTTATAAATATCTTATCATACTGCTCTTCATAGGGTTTCCTTCCCTTTTTTGCTGAAAGATCCCTGTCAATAGATATAGCTGCCCTTTTTCCTGCTGCAAGCGCCTCTACCGCCAAAGCCGGGCCGGTTACTGCATCACCGCCGGCATAGATATTATCCAGATTTGTCTTGAGTGTTAGCCTGTCTATTTCAATCCATCCTCTTTTTAGGTCTAAACCACTTATAAAGCTTGTATCAGAAACCTGTCCAATAGCAGCAAAGATGGTGTCATATTCTTCCCTTACAACCGCATCAGGGAGGGGAACCGGTGTTCTTCTTCCATCTCTATCAAATTCTCCTGGCCTACATTTATGTAATGTAATGTTAAGCCTTCCATTATTTTTATTAATAGACCCCGGCATCATAAATGTTCTTAACTTGATCCCTTCGTCTATACCATCTTCTATCTCTTCAGCGCTTGCGGGCATATCTTTTTGCTCTCGCCTGTATAATATTGTGACATCCGCTCCCATTCTCCTGCATGTGCGTGCCACATCAATTGCAGTATTACCCCCGCCGATTACTGCTACTTTTTTACCAATATTCGGTGTGTTTCCCAGTTCTACCTGGCGCAAGAATTCTGCTCCTCCATAAACCCCATCCATATCCTCGCCGGGAATACCCATGATTTGACTCCTGTGAGCGCCAATACCAAGAAAGATAGCATCAAAATCTTTTTGCACATCTTCCATTGAAATCTCTCTTCCAACTCTTACACCTGTCCTTACAATTATACCTGTATCTATAATATAGTTAATCTCTTCATCTAAGATATCTCGTGGAAGCCTGTAGGCAGGTATCCCATACCTAAGCATTCCTCCAAGCTTTGGTAGTTCCTCAAATATAGTCACATTATATCCCATGAGGCTGAGATAATAAGCTGCGCCTAATCCGCTGGGGCCACCACCTATTACCGCAATCTTTTCGCTATTCTTTTTTGCCTTTTTAAATTCAACAACAACCCCCCTCTCACGTGCCATATCCGCAGCATACCTCTTTATCTTTGGGATATTGATGGGTGCGTCTGTCTGCCCCCTTACACACGCATCCATACAAGGATGGCTACAGACCCTGCCAAGGGTGCCTGGCATTGGATTGGTTTGCCTTATCAGCCTTATGGCCTCCTCAAACCTTTCCTCTTCTACTAAGGATATATATCCAGGGACCTCCTGCCCAAGAGGACAGGCATTGATACATCTGGCCTTAAATAAATCAGAGCAAACACCTGCCTCACAGTGATGCTCCAATATATGATCCTCGTATTCATGCCTAAAATATCGTAGTGTTGACAAAACAGGATTTGGAGCAGTCTGTCCCAAACCACACAGGGCGGAATCCTTTACCATCAGGGCAAGTTCTTCCAGGGTATCAATGTCAGAAAGCTCACCCCTTCCCTTTGTTATACTGGTAAGTATCTCCAGCATCCTTTTGGTTCCTTCCCTGCCTGGAGTGCATTTCCCGCATGATTCCTCCTGGCAAAATTCCATAAAAAATCTGGCTATGTCTACCATACAGTTATCTTCATCCATTACAACCATGCCACCAGATCCCATAATTGCCCCTGTGCTGGTTATGGCCTCATAATCCGTAACGGTATCAAGCAGCTCTGAAGGAATACATCCCCCTGATGGGCCACCTAATTGTACACCCTTAAAACGCTTGGCATTTGGTATCCCGCCTCCAATATTGTAGACAATATCCTTTAATGGCATTCCCATAGGAACCTCTACCAGGCCACTATTATTTACCTTTCCGGAAAGGGCAAAAACCTTGGTTCCTTTACTTGAATCCGTGCCAACACTGGCATACCATTCCCCTCCATTTAAAATAATCTGTGCAACATTTGCAAGGGTTTCAACATTATTCAAAACGGTTGGTTTTTTCCATAGACCTTCCTGCGCGGGAAAAGGGGGCCTTGGTCTGGGCATTCCTCTTTTTCCTTCAATAGATGTCATCAAAGCAGTCTCTTCTCCACACACGAATGCGCCTGCTCCCTGATAAATTTCCAGATCAAAGTCAAATCCGCTTCCAAGAATATTGGTCCCTAAAAGGCCATATTGCCTGGCCTGCCCTATTGCTATGCCAAGTCTTTTTATTGCAAGGGGATACTCTGCCCTGCAGTAGATATATCCCTGATGGGCATTAATCGCCTTTGCCGCAATGATCATCCCTTCTAATACTGCGTGTGGGTCTGCCTCAAGGACACTTCTGTCCATAAATGCGCCAGGGTCTCCCTCATCAGCATTACAGAGGATATATTTAACATCACCCGCGGATTTACTGGCAAACTCCCATTTCATGCCTGTAGGAAATCCTGCTCCCCCTCTACCCCTGAGGCCTGAAATCTTCATCTGATTGATAATTTCCTCTGCTGTCATATCGAGCAATGCCTTTGCTGCCCCTTGATAGGCATCTCGAGCAATGGCATCATCTATGACTTCAGGATCTATAAGGGTCAGGTTCCTCAAGGTTACCATCCTCTGATTAGAAAAATACGGTATGTCCATCATTCTGGGTATAGGTTTACCACTGCTCATATCCCTGTAAAAAAGCCGCTCTACCGGCTTCCCATCAATAAGGTGCTGGGATACTATATCATGCACATCATCGGGGGTGAGATGTACATAATATACGCCTTCTGGATAGACAACCATTACTGGCGCCAGGGTTGCAAATGCATCATTTCCGGTCTCTATAACCTTACATCTATTAGAAAGTCCTCTCGTTTCGACCTCTCTTTTAAGGGCATCCCTCACTTGCTCGCTGTTACTTGCATGACATGCGGTGCCTCCACATATCATCAGATGTTTTTCGCCATCAGCTTTTATAGGTGCCTTACCCAAGCGAATATCAATAATGTCTTTCCCTCTAAACCTTATCTGATTCAATTGATTTCTGTTTATTTTCCCCATTGCGTTACCCCTATTTATAACTCTCCAGGATCTCCATTATATTTGCCCTGCTAACCTGGGCATATGTATCTTTATCTACTACCATGGCAGGAGCCATTCCGCATGCCCCCAGACATCGGACTGAATCTAAGGAAAATCTAAGATCTGTAGTGGTGGACCCTACTTCAACTTCAAATTCATCCTTTATATAATCTAAATTTGCCTTCCCCCCTCTAACATAGCAAGCTGTTCCCAGACACACCTTTATGGTATGTCTGCCCTTTGGAACCATAGTGAAAAAGGAATAAAAAGATACTACACCATAGATTGTGCTTCCAGGTATGTTTAGCCCTCTTGATATCCTCTCCTGGATCTCCATCGGGAGATAACCGCTGACATTTTGGCATTCCTCAAGAACCGGTATGAGAGAACCTGGCTTATCCTTATACCTATTGATGATTTTGTCTATCTTTTCCCACATAGCAGGTGTTATCTCTTTCTTTGGTACTGATTTTAGTTCTGACATCTTATTTCTCCTTAGCAAATGAACCCGACGCTTCGCTTCAGGGTTATACATGAAAGAAAC
>QMLT01000047.1 GCA_003646875.1 Deltaproteobacteria bacterium | reverse complement strand
GGACACCAACCGACAAGTCGCATAATAGTAAAATCCACGTTGCACGTGCGAGCCGATTTATGGGGGCACGCTGATGCCCCCTATTTATTAAGGGCATGGAGCAAAAAAAGACATACCCATGCTTACTAACTTTATGTAGGCCTTGTTGTGCCTTATTGCCTGACAGATACCCCAACTTATTGAGAAGTTACTTTTTGAATTTGTTCTGTGGGACGGAGTCGGGCTGGAAGGCTGATATTTTGTTATCATATCCAGGTTTTTTGAATTATGGTTTTATGCCAAAATCAATAATAAGTCAGCTTCAATATTTGTTGCTACCCACCATCGTCCCGAACTACGGGACTCAGGCCCTGCCCGCCATACGGCAGGCGTGTCTGTGGCTAAAGAGTCGGGTTTTTCATTTTAGGGTTTGATATTTGTATCTATTTATGGTATCGAACTTATCAAATAAATCCTGTCATAGAAGAAGGGCTTAGTATTAATACTTTACTTGTAGTTACTCAAGTTGTCAGGTTCGAGCCCGCCCTGGTGCGACATGCTTGAATGAGCCTGTTAAGTCTATAAAGGGGTACATGCTCTGATCAGTCTATTCGGTATATAAGCCAGGTCTGGGCCAGGGGTTCACACCTTCCCGCCGGACGGCAGGCGTGAACCCCGGAACTTTGAACCTGATTAGTTACGTTTATTTTAAATAAAGAAAGGAGATTGAAGATGACTGCCAAAATAATAAAGGGAACAGAAGTAAGAGATGAGATTCTAAAAGAGCTCAAGGAAGAGGTCGAGAAGATCAAGGAAGAACGTGGTGTTGTACCTGGCCTAGTAACAATTCTTGTTGGTAAAAATCCAGCATCGATTTCCTATGTTACATCAAAGGTTCGAACAGCCCAAAGTCTTGGATTCAAAGAGGTGCAAGATAATCAGCCAGAAGACATTTCCGAAAAGGACCTGCTTGCACTCATAGACAAATACAATAAGGATGACTCTATTCATGGTATCCTTGTTCAACTCCCACTGCCTAAAGGTATTGATGAAAAAAAGATCCTCAATGCGATTGACCCGGATAAAGATGTGGACGGGTTCCATCCGGTCAATGTCGGTAGATTAATGATAGGTGGTGGAGAGGCAAAATTCCTTCCTTGCACCCCAGCCGGTATTCAGGAGTTGATTGTCAGGTCTGGAGTGGAAATAGAGGGCGCTGAAGTTGTAGTTGTAGGTAGATCTAATATTGTAGGAAAACCTATTGCCAATATATTATTACAAAAGGCCCCAGGAGCTAATGCTACGGTAACAGTGGCTCACACAAGGACAAAGGATTTGGCATTTCACTGCAAGAGGGCCGATATCCTGGTGGTTGCCGCTGGTGTGCCTGGCCTGGTTAAACCCGAGTGGATAAAGCCCGGTGCATGCGTTATAGACGTTGGTGTAAATAGGGTTGGTGAGAAGATTAGTGAGAAGACAGGCAAGAAGATTGCAATCCTAAAGGGTGATGTTGATTTTGATAAGGCAAAAGAGATTGCTGGCTATATTACCCCTGTTCCTGGCGGCGTTGGACCCATGACTATTACCATGCTTATGAAAAATACCCTCCGTTCCCTTAAGTTCCATTTAGGAATTGCATAATATATTTTAAAGGCGTGTATTCTCTTTCCGAAGTACACGCCTTTTCTATGCAATCTTGAGCACAATTTAAATTATTAAGAAGTTACGTATGCGAGAGTTAGATTCAATATCCCCAATCCGTTAATCTTTCTACCATCCGTTCTCTATGACTACCTGGCCAGTAAAATCGTTTACATGTTGGGCAAAAAACAATCCTTTCATGATACTTAGAGAAAACAAAATCAGGGACATTTTGCCGCGCTACTTCTAATTCAGCCTTGGATAGGGGTGAATTACAGACAATACACCTGGTGAACCAGTCTCTTCGATCCCGCGTAAGTTTTAGTGATTTGTCAACTGCCTTTAATTGATCTTTCACCAGATCGCAGTCAACAAAGATAGAATTTAAATACTGGTTTGCAGTTTCATGATTCCTTGTCAGGAGAATCCTTCCCTCCTTAACCAACTCGGATAATCTCTGATCTGGATAGCTCGTCTGGTAAAAGGTGTCATATCCCATAATCCTTAAGTATCTGGCTAATTTGCCAAGCATTGTATCAGCCACAAAGATTATTGGGTTTGTTGTGTTCATCGGGCTTATCGTCTCTGTTGTGTTAACCTTAGGCAACTTAGATGTAACTCAACCTTTTGACTGCTCGATCAACTATTGTTCGGATTAACAATCTCAAAATTTGAGGGTGGATTCAATTCGAAAATCTCTTCAGGGACTGGTTTATTCAGTGTAAGACTCTTATATCTTATCACTACTAATTGGTCTTCATTTTCCTTTAACAGCTTTATTTTTAAGGGGTGAGGACCCAAATCTCCTTCCTCAAATTCCGAATAAAGAATGCTAAATCCTTTTTTTGGAAAACAGATGGATCGAGGCAGAAGGGTTTTTGAAGAAAAAGAAATCGTTTCCATAATCTCACCCTGCTTATTATAAAGAGATATTTCATGTGGCTTCAAACTCACTGTTCCGCCTGATCCAGATAGTATTGGCACACTACCAGAAAATATCTTCCATGCTAAATCCAGGTCAAGACCATATAGGAAAAAGTGCTTCATATCTAAAGAATGCGGTGGGCCCCTGAAAAATTTCTTATCAGTCAAAGATAATACTGAAATACTTTTTTCATCAGCTACGATGTAAAGGAGCGGTTTTCCCCAGGAATGAGTAATTTCGAGCCTGATCTTATAAGGATTACTCCCGATAGCAAAAAGATTTGCCTCTATTTCTTCTTCCCCTTTTTTTAAATGTAATTTTCCAACCCCTTGAAAGCTCGATACTTTTTCCCCTTGATCTTGTAGGTTGGAAATAAGCCGGTTAGTATCTTGTTGAGAGAAAGGTTTAGCAGGAGGAAGAGTTGAAAGAGACGCACATCCTAAAAGCAGAGTTAAAAGAAAAACAGATAGAGATGATAAAAGGTAATAGTTCAGCCACAAAGACACCAAGTCCCTAGCCCAGACTTGGCAGGCAAGGGCCGAGTTATAGGGATTATACACCCGAAGTATTACAGTTCCAATGTAGTGTTCCAGCCAGGTCGCGCCAGGGCGGGCACCAAGATTATTATATAATTCTTTAAATATCATTTTTAATAAGAGACGTAATGATTTCTTCGTGCCTTCGTGCCTTGTGGCTAAAAACTTATACGATAAAAGATTGTTCCATATTTTACCCAATATCAAGGCACATTACCTTTCAGATGCTCCAGAACATCTTTTATTTTCCTATTAAGAACCTCCTGGTTCGCATTCTTCAAAGAAAGCGCCTTTTTGTAAATCTTCAAGGCCTCCTCATACTCCTTTTTTTTTAAATAAACATCACCGAGATGCTCATTAATAGCAGGATCTTCAGGGGCTAATTGGATGGCCTTTTTCAACTCGATAAGGGCCTTATTGTAAAGACCCTTCCGAAAATAAACCCATCCCAGGCTATCAATTATATAACCGCTCTTGGGTTTAAATTGCAGGGCCTTTTTAATTAACTCCTCAGCCTTATCAAGATAAATGCCCTTATCAGCATAGGTATAGCCAATATAGTTAAGGGCGTCGGCATGCTTAGGATCTATCTTGATTACCATTTCCATCTGCTGGATGCACTCTTCACTTCTTTTTAACTTATCCAATACAATGCCAAGTCTGTATAAAAGGCCAGTATTTCTTTTGTTGAATTTTAATCCCTCCCTCAAAATATCCATCGCATTTGGGAATTCATCCTTAATCTCATAGAGCGAGGCCAACATCAAATATAATCGAGGATTCTTCTTCCCGTGATTAATGGTTTCTTTAAGGAGTTTTATTGCAGTATCAGGTTTTTTTTGCCTTTCCAAAATATAGGCCATGCGCATCCTGGCATCTATAAAATAACTACTAGCCGGATGAATAAGATTAAGGTTTTGATAGGCCTTATTAAAATTTTCATTCTGTTCCAGAGCCACTCCTAGATAATATCTCGCCTCCTGATCATTCGGCCATGCAGACACTATTGATGTAAGTTCCGCAATAGATTCACTAAATTTTCCATATTTGAGGTACATTAGGCCAAGTCTTTTTCTTTTTCGATCTCCAGGATCTAACATCTTTTTCAGCTCATCCATATGCTTTTCAGCCAATTCCTCCTGACCGATCTTGTAATAAAGGGCAATAAGTCTTTCCCTGGCTATTGTATTGTGAGGGTATAAATGCACTATTCTATTATAGGTTCCTATCTCCATATCAACGTTATCTGTTTTATTGAACAGGGTTGCCAAATCGAAAAGGGCTGGAAGGAATCCAGGATTTATTTCAAGCGCCTTATTAAATGCCTCCTTTGCTTTATTATATGCTTTGAGCTCCAGATTTATCCTTCCTTTGTAATAATGAGCCATCATCAGCTCAGGTTCATTCTTTATGAGAATAGACAGCTCATTTAGCGCACAATCATATTTTTTCAACCTGATATAGAGTGTCGACAGATAAAGCCCTGCTTCTGTGTTATGTGGGTCCTTTTTCAGGATCTGTCTATACTGGGATATAGCCAGGTCAAATTTCTTTAGCTGAGAGTAAATTTCTGCCAGGAGCTCACGTGCCTTACTATCATCAGGGGTTAGGTCAACTGTCCTTTTGGCAAAATGTAATGCATCCTCCATCTTACCGTTTTCAACCAATACTTCAGACAATTTCATAAGTAAATATGGGGAGTCCTTATCATATTTCAGGGCCTCTTTTAGGTAGATTTCCGCATCATGATAATTGCCATTTGTTATAGCTATACAGGCGAAGGCATAATTTTGGTAGGCATAGCGGGAAAAATCTTTTTTACCGTTAATTTCACTCGATATGATGGTCTCTTGTTTTAAGGGAAATTTTTCTTCTACCCCCACACACGACAGGGCAAGTGTCATTGAAACACACAGGGATAAGATAGATATTTTTTGAATTGCCTTATTCATTTAAAAGGTCTGAGAAATCTTCCTCAAAATTGGGTATATTTGCAACCAGCCATTTCTTGGTATTTTTAAGGATCTTGTCCTGAATCTGCCGAACTCTTTCCCTGGAAATGTTATGTTTATCACCAAGCTCCTGAAGAGTTAGGGGATCTTCGGTCAATATTCTGTTATCAAATATATCCCTGTGTTTCCCTGAAAGGGTTTTCCTGTATTCCTCTAATTTTTCCTTGAGTAACTGTTTTCTTTGCTTTACAGATATCTGTTGATCTATATCCACTTCCGGAGATGGCAGGAAAGATCCATAATCTTGCTTAGCATCTTCTTTAACCGGCGCATCAAGAGAAACCTCCCACCCACCTAATCGCTGTGCCATTTCGACTATCTCATCTTTCTTTACATCTAACCGCTCTGCGAGGAGTTTTGGTTCAGGGTCATAACCTAAAGATAGTAATCTTTCTTTTTCCTTTGCAAGATTGAAAAATAGTTTTCTTTGAGACTGAGTGGTTCCAATCTTGACGAGCTTCCAATTCTCCATGATAAACTTAAGGATGTAGGCCTTTATCCAAAATGAGGCATAATAGGAAAATTTTATGCCTTTGTATGGATCAAATTTTTTTACCGCTTGCATTAACCCAACATTTCCTTCCTGGATTAAATCCATAAGGTTTTTCATCCAATACCTATGAAAGTCCATTGCGATTTTTACCACTAATCTTAGATTGGATAGAATAAGCTTATGGGCCGCCTCCGGATCTTTTTTTTGCCTATATTTAATAGCAAGCTCTATCTCTTCATCTTTCGTAAGAAGGGCATACCTCCGAATCTCCCATAAATACATTTGCAAAGGATCATAGGCGACTAAGGAGCCTGCCTGCTCTTTCGGAACAGGTGTGAGATCATGCTGAGAATCAATAGATTGATCATCTATTTCTTTTTGAGCACTTTTATTTTTTTTATTTTTCACTTTTTCCACTTATTAGACAAATCTCTTGATGGAAACGTTAAGGACGAACGTAAGTTATAGCGGTTAGAGATGAGTTAATCAAATCAGGAGTCTTGAATTTGAACTTTGAGATATTTCTTTTTTCCTGCTCTTAACAAAATAATATCACTCCGGATATCATCTGGCCCAACTATTGTTTCAAAGGATGGGATTGTTTGCCCATTTATATATGCACCCCTCTGAGATATTAACCTCCTTGCCTCACCTCTCGTTTTACATAGACCAGTTTTTTGAAAAAGAATATAGGCCTCAATTCCTTCACCTAAATCCTTTCTTGTCAAAGAGTATGTGGGAATTTCCCCGATATCCTTAATAGCGCCTTTACTGAAAAGCTGTCTGGCAGAGCTTCGAGCATTGTCTGCTGCCTCTTGGCCGTGACATATTTTCGTGGCCTCGTATGCTAAAACCTCCTTTGCCTCTCGCAATTTCTCATCTTTTAGACGTGAAAATTTTTCGATCTCATCCATAGGAAGGAAGGTGAAATAAGAAAGGAACCTTTTTACGTCCCTATCATCTATGTTTACCCAATATTGGTAATATTCATATGGGGATGTCAATTCAGGGTCAAGCCATACAGCGCCTTTCTGGGTTTTCCCCATTTTATGACCATCTGCCGTGGTAATCAAGGGAAAGGTAAGCCCATGGATAATTTTTCCTTCAATTCTTCTCACCAGGTCAGCGCCGGCTAAAATATTCCCCCACTGATCATTTCCTCCCATCTGCAGAAGACAGTTATAGTTTTTAAAAAGATACCAGAAGTCATAAGCCTGAAGGAGCATGTAGTTAAATTCTAAAAAGCTGAGGCCAGTCTCCATCCTCTGGCGATAGCTTTCTGCCGCCAACATCCTGTTTACACTGAAATGCCTACCTATGTCTCTTAAAAAATCTATGTAATTTAGAGGGGCAAGCCAGTCAGCATTGTTGAGCATAAGGGCTTTACCATTAGTAAAATCAATAAAGTGGGATAGTTGTCTCTTAATACCGTCAGCATTGATATTAATCTCCTCCCTTGTCATAACAGTTCTAATTTCATCCTTTCCACTGGGATCGCCCACAAGTGATGTTCCACCCCCGACCAAAGCTATTGGCCTATGGCCTTCTCTCTGCATGTGGGCAAGAGACATAATAGGAAGCAAGCTACCAACATGTAGGCTTTTTGCAGTTGGGTCAAAACCGATATAACAGGTAATTGGTTCTTCAAAAAGCTCCCTGAGCATATTCTCATCGGTTACCTGTTCAATAAAACCTCTTTCCTTAAAGATATCATATATATTTCTCAATTAATCCCCCAGTAATAATTATCAGCTTAATTTGAAAATACACCCCTCTTCTATCCTTCTGGAAGTGTTATCCTTATTACCTGTCCTTGAGCGCCGAGATTGCCAACCTCCTTTCCATTGAAGAAAAACTCAATTCCAGCAGCATTACCTACCAAAATGTTAAAGCCCTTTTCTGCCGTCCATCGAGGGCTTTGCCCTGGCTGGAAAAGGTACTCCTTAACCGGCATATCATCGATGCTGATAGCAATCCACGTCCGGCTTTTAACATTGGCAGTAAGGATAAAACGTGGCGATAGAAGTTTTTTTTCTTCTCTCTTCATTGGAATAGTTGATTCTTCAATAACTCCGGTATCATCAACGGGTTTAGATTTTAAAGTGGTTTTGTTCACCTCCTCTACCATTGCTTCATTCTCTAATAGAAGCATCTTCTTTTCTCTTTTCTCTTGTTCTTTACCGTCCTCTTTCTCTGCTATACTCCCCATTTTTTCTCCAGGGCTCTGTGTCCCAAAATACTGAAAGGCCTTGTCAGTAATTGAAATATTTCGTTTATTTAGATAAATAAGAGCAACAATAAAGGCCAGAACCAGAACAGGGATAACGATGATAAAATATGGCCTGCCAGATGGTTGTCTTGTTTTCTTTATCGTTTCTGTGGTAGTTTTTTCAAAAGATTGGCTCCGTAGGTAATGATGTATGACTGTTTCCTTGTCCAGTCCCAAAAATTCAGCATAGGATTTTAGAAAGCCTTTAATAAAAACCTGTGAAGGCAGTTTACTCCATTCCTCATTTTCTATTGCTTCAAGATTGTGCCTGCGTATCCTTGTAGCCTCAACTACTTCATCTAATTCAATATGGCGCTCTTCTCTGGCTTTTTTTAAAAAAATACCAAGGCTAATATCTTCTGGCATTTCCTTTTCCTTTTTTTTATGAGAAGGTTTTTCCATATCAAAATGTGACCTTTATAAAAGACTCCTTTCTAAGATTATTTAACCACGTAGCATATCTTTTTTCTACCTTTTCCTTAAATAATTTGGAATAGATTGCATCCCGGATCTCTTCAAAAGGTTTTAGCCCTCCTTTTTTCTCTTCTGCTAACTTAATTATCTGAAATCCAGATGGAACAAGGTCTAAATCAGTGTGTTCTCCAACTGAAAGTTTATCTATTTTCTTTCTTAATGTGGGTTCAAGCTGGCTCGCTTTTATCCAACCCAGATCACCTCCCTCGGGAGCCGCTGGACCCTGGGAATGTGTCTTTGCCATCTCGGAAAAATCGCGCCCTTGTTTAAGCCTCTGCAATATCTCTACTCCTAAGGACTTTACACGAGCAACCTCTTCCTTATCATTTAGACTTCTAACCTTTAAGAAAATTCTCTCCAGCCTGACTTTAGGGACCTCGGTATATTCTTTTGAATGCGTTTGGTAATATTTTTTTATCTCCTCTTCGGTTATAACTATCTTTGATTTCACCTCATAATTTACTAACCGAAAGCGTTCAATCTCCTTTTTTATCGTATCTTTATATTCCTTGAGGCTTACACCTTTCTGTTTTAGACTATAAATCAACTCCTCCTGTGTGAAATCATTTTCCTTTTTCACCTTTTCAATTGCTTCCTCTACATCCTTTGCTGTTACTCTTATTCCCAATTTAATTATTTCTTGTTCTGTTATCTTTTCATTAATCAGATTATCCAAAATAGCCCTGCGTATCTCATAGAATTCTTTCTCATTTTTTAATTGCAGATCCCTTGCGCTCGATCCGGTTAACTTTTTGATTGAGATATTGAGATCATGGAGGGTAATTATATCGCCATTAACCCTCGCTACAATTCTATTTATTATCTCGGCCAGGAGTTGCCCAGGAACTAACGTGAATTCAATAAGCAATAGCGTAAAAAGGATAATTAATTTAGTCGTTCTCATTAACATCCCTCAGTTTATCTAGTAAGGTGTCGTTGACTTTAACAGGATAATTATTCCTCAATTCTTTAAGCCATGCTGTATATCGTCTTTCCACTGCTTTATTAAGAAGGATATTTTCTATTTCACCCTCTACCTCCAAAAGATCTTTTACTCCTGGTGGCTCCCTTTTGAGCACTTTTATAATGTGGAAGGCGTTGGGGGTCTTAATGATGTTGCTCACTTTACCAACAGGTATTGTAAATATGATGCCAGATAGGGGAGAAGGAAATATATACCTGGCTTTCCAGTGCAAACCATAATCTCCACGAATTCCAGATCGCAGAGATTGTTCCTTAACTAATTTTTTTATGTCCTCTCCCCCTTTAATGCGGGCGAGAACAGCCTCGGCCTCTTTTCTTGTTTTAGTAACGACATGCACAAATTTCGCCCTCGAAGGATGCAAGAAATCTTTCTTTCTTTCCTGATAGTAAGCTTTTATGGCATGATAAGAAACAGGAGGCAGAGACGCAGTTTGCTCCTTTACAATCTTTTTAATTAAAAGATGTTCGCTGAATCTCTCTTTCCATTCATTATAATCTATACACCTGGATAGAAG
>QMLT01000046.1 GCA_003646875.1 Deltaproteobacteria bacterium | reverse complement strand
TTATTAAGGGCATGGAGCAAAAAAAGACATACCCATGCTCCCTGACTTTATGCAGGCCTTGTTGTGCCTTATTGCCCGACAGATACCCCAACTTATTGAGAAGTTACCATTTTTTTCTCTTGTCTATTGTGTCTATTATGTTACATAAATGTAACGACACAGGTTCAAAATGATTTAATTCATTAATTTTTCACACACATATAATTTATACCCATAATGCTGCATTATCCAAACATAAATCCAACAATAATAAAAATTGGCCACCTTCAGATACGCTGGTATGGAGTCATGTATATCCTTGGCTTTTTAGCCTCTTATTTTCTAGTAAAATATCAAATAAGAAAAAAAGGGTTAAATATCAATATAAACACGGTAAATGATCTTTTTTTATTTCTGATAATCGGTCTTATTATTGGCGCACGCCTCGGTTATGTTATTTTTTACAATCTTCCTTTTTATCTCGGCCATCCATTAAAAATATTTGCCTTATGGGAAGGAGGAATGTCCTTTCATGGCGGATTAATAGGCATTATTTTCTCTGGCCTCATTTTCGAAAAAAAACATAGGCTCAGCTTCTGGTTGATTGCTGATCTTATTTCTGTCACCGCTCCTATTGGTTTAGGCCTTGGAAGGCTTGGCAACTTTATCAATGCAGAGCTCTATGGTAGAGTCACTAATCTCCCCTGGGGCATGATCTTTCCATCAGGCGGAGCTCTTCCAAGACATCCCTCTCAATTGTATGAATTTTTCCTTGAAGGGATTCTGCTGTTTATACTTCTGTGGTGGATAAAGGATTTCCATTTTAAAAAAGGAACGCTTTTTTGTTTATTTCTCATCCTTTATAGCATCTTCCGTTTTTTTATCGAGTTCTTCCGAGAACCAGATCCGCAGCTTGGCTTTATCTTCTCCTTTATAACCATGGGCCAGATTCTTTCTGTCTTTATGTTTATCCTGGGCTTGATCTTGCTTTATTTTAGACATGAAAAGGGAAAAACTACTGCAACCACTCAAAGTTCAAGGTCTCATGGTTCGCGGTTAAAAAACGATGAAGATTGAATCCTGCCCGGGGCTGGAACCGGACAACTCAGGTAGCTGTGTTTATCCTCTTAATTCACAGGACTTAATGTTTCAGAATAAACCGCAGGACAAATGCCGCCTTTTTGGTTACAGATTGATGAGACCCTGTATCCTGTTTTCAAGATCTTTCTGTAACATGAACAGCGCTATTCACCACCTATTCCTTGCTTTTGTAATTCTACTCTCAATTCCTGCCTATTCTTTGGCAGAGAATAGAAATCAATTTCTCACCAATGATCCTAAAAAACCATGGCATATTGTTGCAGACGAAATAGATTATGACAAAAAAGCTGGCTACTATATTGGAAAAGGTAATGTAATTATAACCAAAGAGGATAAAAAACTTACTGCTGATTTTATCCGTTTTGATCAAAAAACTATGAAGGTATATGCAACAGGCCATGTGATCATGACAGCAGGAGAAGATACCCTGACCGGAACAAGAATGGAGATGAATTTAGAGGCAGAGACCGGAACTATATATAATGGAACTATCTTTATTAAAGAAAACCATTTTTATATAAAAGGCGATAAAATTCAAAAAATTGGCAAAGATTCATATGCTGTCGACAAAGCCAGCATTACAACTTGTGACAGCGATAAACCGGCGTGGAAGATAACCGGAAGAAATCTTAAGGTTACAATAGAAGGCTACGGTTTTGTAAAGCATGCTGCCCTATGGGCAAAAAAAGTGCCTATTTTATACACTCCATTCCTTTTTTTCCCTGCAAAATTAAAGCGGCAATCTGGCTTACTACCACCACGGATTGGTTATTCAGAACGAAAAGGCGCCGAATATGACCAACCTTTTTACTGGGCGATAAATGAAAGCTCAGATGCCACATTTTATCTACACTCTATGAAACGTCGTGGAGAAAACCTCGGCCTGGAATACCGTTATGTTTTAGACGAAAGCTCAAAAGGTACCCTGATGTTCGACTTTCTCAATGACAAGGAGGTGGATGATGGCACACCAGATTCCACCGAAAACTGGGGGTATGAAGACGATGATGTATTGCGGCCCAATTCTAATCGCTACTGGTTTAGAATGAAGCACGATCAGTCAATGCCCTTTGATATCTCTTTAAAACTTGATATAGATATTGTAAGCGACCAGGATTACCTTCATGAATTCAAAGGCGGATACACAGGATTTGATAAAACGGATAAATATTTTAATGAAACCTTCGACAGGGACCTCGACGAGTATGATGATCCGGTAAGGCTTAACCGACTGAATCTAAGCAGAAGCTGGTCCAGCTACAGTCTAAACGCTGAAGCACGCTGGTATGACGATGTCATAACCCGGCGCCAAGGGGATAAAGATACAACCTTGCAAAAACTGCCATTTATCGAGTTTAATGCTTCAAAACAGCGGCTTTTAAATACCTCTTCTTATTTTGATCTGGATTCTGAATATACGTACTTCTTCAGGAAGGATGGCACAAAAGGCCACCGGGTTGATGTACATCCGCGGCTCTATCTACCAATTAGATATAAAAATTATTTCACTTTTGAGCCTTCTCTTGGTGTGCGAGAAACCGCCTGGCGTATCAATGAAGACGAAGATACCTCTACTGAAAATGACTGGAAATTGCACAGAGAATTATATGATGTAGCGTTAGATCTTTCCACAGAACTCTTTCATATATACCATATAAACGGCAAAGACATCGACAAGATCAGGCATTCTATAAGGCCTCAGATTGTTTACGACTACATACCTGATGATCCGGATCTATCCTTGTATCCTAATTTTGAAGAGGAAATAGACCGAGTAAAGAAAAAAAATTTGGTGACTTATTCAATCATAAACACGTTTACATCAAAATCAAAAAAACATACAGTAGAAAGGGACAAATATCAGAAAATTAAGTATAACGAGCCGAACTACATTTACCGAGAGTTTTGCCGTTTTAAGCTTGAGCAGAGTTATGACATCAACGAGGCAAAAGAAGGCAACCCAGAGAACTGGGCGAACAAGGAGGAGAAACGGCCTTTCTCTCCAATATACGGCGAACTTGAACTTGCCCCTGGCAACTATTTTTCAATGCAGGCTGATGCCAAATGGTGCCTGTATGAAAAGAACTTTCTGTCCCATAATGTTGCAGCAAATATATCTGACAAACGCGGAGACAAAATATTTGTTGAACACCGGTATACAAAAAATTCAAGTAAATCTATTTATACAGATTTTCTTTTGAAAATATCAGATAGGCTTTCTACATACTCAAGCTACGAACGAAATATCTATGACAGAAAAACAATGAAATCAAGCTTTGGCTTTTTGTATAACGCTCAGTGCTGGTCAATAGAATTAGGCTACACGCACGAGGAGGATGACCGTAAATATACATTTATGATTCATCTTCATGGACTCGGAGGATTTGGTAGCAGCATTGAGGGGTATCATATGTAATATCCCTTTGAAAATACAGAGGGTCTATGCATACTGTGAGAAACCGAAAAAGGTTGTATAAAAATTTCGATATGCATTTAATCTTACACCTTTCAATCCTAATTATCTTTGTCTTATTGGTATTAGGTTGTGGTAAAAAGGCGCCACCTGTGCCGCCTCATCAGGCCAAGCCCCCGGCAGTCAATGAATTGCGCGCAAGCATAGATGCGAGCACACCCAAGCTGGCCTGGACTATCCCTGAGGAAAAAGGAGGAATCATACCTTCCTCTCAATAACTCAAATTTCAAGTTTCTTTCATATCAAATACAGGAAAATGTTGTTTCTAAAAAAAAGTAATATCTGGATAATATTTCTTTTTTTGATGATTGTTTCGGCCTGCGGATACAAATTTGCTGGTGGTGGAAGTTTTCCGGCCGGTATAAAGAGTATCTGTGTAGTGACCCTTGAAAATCGTACCTCCGAAACCGGAGCTGAGAATATATTTACAAATGACCTCATTTATGAAGTTACAAGGGGCAACAAAATATTTTTGACAAACAAAGACAAGGCTGAGGCTCTTCTTTCAGGTGTTATAAAATCCATGGACATTAAAACAATCTCCCACAAAGGTACTCACTCTTCCCTCGAAAGACGAGTCACAATTAAAGTTGATATAGAATTAACAAACACCAATGGCAAGGTAATTTGGTCGGCATACAATGTTTCTGCAAACGAGGCCTATGATGTAATGCCAGACAAGCTGGCAACTGAACAAAAAAGGAGGAATGCCATTTCAGCTCTTTCAAAAAGGCTTGCGAAAAAGATTTATGCTCGCATAACAGATGATTTTTAAGTAGTTTTTCTAAAATTTCCCATAAACCTGGTTTAGCAATATAATCAGCAACCCCCGCTTCCTGGTTTTACAGATTCAAATATCCTCACGCGGGTAGTGTATAGGATCAAAATATGATTTTGCCTCACCAACGGTAAAAAGAGACCCGGTAATCAATATCAGATCCTTTTTATCAGCCAAATCCCGGGCCCTCTCAATAGCTTTCGAAAGAGGAAAGTGCACCTCTCCGCCTTTTCCGAATTTCTTGGCCACATCCATTAAATATTGTGGGTTGGCTGCCCTGTAATAGGTCGGCCTAGTATAGATTATTTTGTCTGCCAGAGGGAAAATTTCTCTAAAAATATTTGAGATATCCTTATCTTCCATAATACCTAAAAGCAGGATCAGTTTTTCAAAATGAAAATCATTACCGATTGTCTGCGCGATTGATCGCATGGCTGATGGATTATGCGCACCATCAAGAATAATGGTGGGATCTGAAGAAACCTCCTCTAACCTACCAGGCCAAAGAGGATCTGCAAGGCCTAATTGAATAGCCTCATCTGATATAGAAATCCCTTTTCTCTTGAGTATCTCCACGGCCAACAAGGCTAAGGCAGCATTTCTATGCTGAAATCTGCCCTTAAGGCCAAGCGTAAGATTTGTGAATCTATCCTGTAATCCATAATACCCTAAAAGGCCTGATGGTAATCTGCGATAGCGAGCATGTTTCCCTACCCTCCAGAAAGGGGCGCCCTTCTTTTTACACAGAGACTCAAACAGTTTGACTACGGGAGGCTGATTTACAGCTGTTACCAGGTCAACTTCTTTCTTTATGATACCCCCCTTTTCTTTTGCGATATCAATGATAGTATCGCCTAAGAAATGTTGATGATCTAAGCCAATATTTGTAATAATAGAAAGCATTGGGTCAATAACATTGGTGGCATCGAGGCGTCCGCCCATTCCCACTTCGATAATGCTGATATCAACATCTTTACGGAAAAAATACAGGAGTGTCATGGCAGTGGTAAGTTCAAAGAAGGTCGGTGGCTCCTTCGGGCTTGTAATCTCATATATTTCACTGATAATAGAGGCTGCCTGATCTTTTGTAATCAACTCCCTGTTAATTCGAAACCTTTCAGTAAAGCTGACTAAATGAGGGGAGGTGTAGAAACCGACTTTTAGGCCTGTCTGCATTAATATTGATTCCAGCATGGCTCCTACAGATCCCTTGCCATTGGTGCCAGCAATATGGATATATCTCCGATTACGATGAGGATTTCCAAAGGCCTTTAAAAGATTGGCTGTTTTTGAAAGGCCAAATTTAATCCCATATTTCTGGAGGCCAAATAGCCACGAAACCGATTCTTTATAAGAAACATTCTTGCTTTTCATGTCTTTCGCTTGACTTACCACTCATCACTTATAAAATGGACAACATCAATGAATACTCTTGTTTATGAAATGTTTAGCTGAGCATGGTAGTATTTTATGTGAAAGATAGATGTTACTAAAATTTACATGGAGACACAATCTCTATTTCGTCTTAATGATTAATTCAATATTTATCTTCCCCGCCTGCCGTCCGGCGGGCAGGCCTTTGTGTCTTTGGCTGAATGGTAAAAATATGATAAACATTGTACATAATTAAAACCTCTTACAATCATCAGGCACATGCATTTATCCGAATTTCTTGAACAAATAAAAAATTCAACGGATCTTGGCCCCCAGGTAGTGTATCATCGCTATCTTTCTCACCAAAACCCTCAGTACAATCAAGGCACATCCTTGTCTCAAAACATTTTAGATCTCCTTCAAAAATGTAATATCAAAGCGTTGTATGCTCACCAGACCGAGGCCATCAGAAAATTACAAGAGGGTAAAGACATAGTAGTATCTACCCCTACTGCCAGTGGCAAGAGCCTTATCTATAATATTGGTGTCATTGAAACAATATTAAAAACACCATCAGCGCGAGCCCTGTATATCTTTCCTCTTAAGGCCCTGGAACAGGATCAGCTAAAAAATCTCAATAGCTTTACCTCCGGGCTCAAGAAAATGAAGATCAGCGCAGCCATTTATGATGGCGATACATCAACAGGCGACAGGAAGAGGATTAAAAAGAAGGTTCCAAATATCATCCTAACTAATCCTGACATGCTCCATATAGGCATTCTTGCCTATCACGAAACATGGTCCGAGTTTTTTTCTAATCTGGCCTTTGTGATTATTGATGAAGTTCATACATATCGAGGAATCTTCGGCTCACATCTTGCGCAGATATTGAGAAGATTAAAAAGAATTTGCCGTCTGTATAATACCACACCACAATTTATTCTTTCCTCAGCCACTATCCAAAATCCTCATGATTTTGGTACAAGCCTCATAGACAAAAAACTAGATGTGATTTCCCGCAGTGGCGCCCCGAAATCCGGACAGTATTTTTTATTTCTCAATCCCTTGACAAGCGCCAATTTTTTAGCCACGCAATTATTTATCCAATGCCTCGACGCTCACTTTAGAACCATTGCATTCACCCAGTCCAGAAAGGTCACCGAGCTCATTCATATGTGGATTAAACAACTGGCGCCAGATTTAAAGGATAAGGTCAGCTCATACAGGGCCGGCTTTTTACCTGAAGAACGCCGGAGTATAGAACAAAGGCTCGCAAATGGAAATTTGCTTGGTGTTATATCGACAAGCGCCCTGGAGATGGGAATTGATATAGGGTATCTGGATGTATGTATATTAGTCGGATACCCTGGAACAATTATTAATACCTGGCAAAGAGGGGGAAGAGTGGGACGTTCCGCGAGAGACTCCCTGGTAATTCTGGTTGCCAATCAAGATGCCCTGGATCAATACTTCATGAAACATCCAGCTTCCTTTTTTGAACAATCTTTTGAAGCCGCAGTCATTGACCCGGACAATGCCCATATTATACAGGCCCATTTACCCTCTGCAGCAGCAGAAAATCCTCTCACCTTGCAAGATAGCCAATTCTGGCACAATGGTCTCATTGATCATTGTAATTTCTTGGAATCGATTGGTGAACTCAGCAGAACAAGTGAAGGTAAACAGATATGGTTTGCGACCAAAAAAAGGCCCCATCTGAGTGTAAACATACGCTCAATTGGTGAAAACTACACCATATTTGATGCGAAAACAGGAAAGTCGATAGGAACCGTTGATGGAATAAGAGCCTTTAAGGAGTGTCATCCAGGTGCAATATATCTTCATAGGGCCAGCCCATATCTCGTAGAGAAATTACTGATCGGCAAAAAAAACATTATTGCCCAACAAACAGAACTGAAATATTTTACCAGGGCACGATCGGAAAAAGAAACCGAGATTATTAACATTACCAAAAGCCAGCCAAAAGGGCAATTTGTTGTGAAACTTGGAAACCTTAAAGTGACAGAAACAATAACAGGCTACGAAAAAAGGAGGACTCCCGGCCAGGAATTGATTGGTGTGTTCCCGCTTGAGCTTCCTCCCCAGACATTTGAAACGGTAGGTCTGTGGGTTATTATTGAGGATAGTATCAAGAAAATGATAAACGATAAAGGGTATCACTTTATGGGGGGCATTCATGCTATAGAACATGCAGCCATTAGTCTCTTTCCCATTTTTGCATTATGTGATAGAAATGATCTTGGAGGAATATCATACCCATTTCACCCTCAGGTAGAAAAATCAGCTATATTTATTTATGATTCCTATCCAGGGGGTGTAGGACTCGCACAGAGGGGTTTCGATATAATCCTTGATCTGTTACGCCAAACCCTGGAACTTATTAAAGGCTGTCCTTGCGAGCACGGCTGCCCCTCATGCATATATTCGCCAAAGTGTGGTTCAGGTAATAAGCCCTTGGATAAGAACGCTGCGATACTGATTTTAGAGGCCCTGACAGGCGTAATACCTTTGTCAGATATTCCTGCTATTGCAGGAGAGGGGGAAAAAGATTCTCTCTTTCCGGCACATAACGAAATGGTAGCCAAGGTTGTGGATAAAAAAAGGATTTGTTATTTTGATTTAGAGACGCAGAAGTCAGCAGAAGACGTAGGTGGGTGGCAGAATACACATTTAATGATGGTATCTGTGGCTGTAATTTTCGATAGTCTTGATGAGCGTTTCTATACCTTTACAGAAGATCAAATAGATGCCTTAATTGAACAGCTCACCACAGCTGATCTTGTGGTTGGTTTTAATTGTAAAAGGTTTGATTATGCAGTACTTGCACCGTACTCAAGCCACGACTTACATACCATAAAAACATTTGATATACTTGAGGATATCTACAATAGGCTTGGATACAGGCTCAGTCTTGATCACCTGGCTCAAGAAACCCTCAATAAAGGAAAATCAGCGAATGGGCTCAAGGCCCTGGAATGGTTCAAGGCAGGGGAGATAGAAAAATTAACTCATTATTGCAAACAGGATGTTGTGCTAACCAGAGATCTTTTCCTCTATGGTCTGGAAAAGGGATACCTTGTCTATCAAAATAAAAACCAAAATAAAAGGCTGCGATTGTTGGTCGACTGGGATATTAATAAAATAATTGACGGATTGAGGGATTAAACAAAACTATACTAATCTTGATGCGTAAAAAGTCAAATTCGAGGAGTATGTCATTTCAGCCACAGGGAGAAATCTTGCGTTGTTCCCGAGATGATCGGTAATATCCTTTAAAGATTTTTCATTCCTGCGTGTGCGTTGCACGCACAGGCAGGCGCAGACAGGTCACTCGAAATGACAAGCTGAGAAGACTTTTTACGAGGCCATCAATCTTGATACGTTGCAAAAATTCCGATATATGGAATTAAATAGTGCCTGCACGAAAAGTCACGTTGAGGCCAAATCCGGATACCCGCCTGCCATGCATTATAATTGACATTAAAGTGATAATTGTCATTACAACTTTATTTCAGGTATTTCTATGGATTAACTCAAAGGCATTGCGGGCAGGTCGAAACCCTAAATACTAAACAAACACTCATGCCCATTCTGGGCGCCACGAAGAATGAAAATTAATTCTATTTTCGGATCAAATTTGAATATCAAATGACAAAATGACCTAAAATAACTCATTGAAAGCATGGCGTTTTTGTCATTAGAACATTTGCGCTTTGGTCATTGTTTCGGATTTTGCGCTTAGCATTTCGAATTGTTGACCAAAAAAACAAGGCTTTCGGTGAAGCACTAAATAGGGAGGATAAAGCAATGTTTGGCCTGGGTACAACAGAGCTGCTTATTATTGGGGGAATTATCTTGCTCATCTTTGGCGCCAGGAGATTGCCAGAAATTGGCAAGGGTCTCGGAGGCGCTATAAAGGAATTCAGAAAGGTTAAAAAGGATATAACCACAAAGGATGCCAAAGAAAGCTCAAATGAAAAGCATAAAGAGGAAACCTCCATAGAAAATACATTGGCCGAAAAGGTAGCGAAAGAAGTTCCGGTGGTCAAAAAAGGCCTTGCAATTAAGAAAAAGGCAGAAAACATAACAAAGATCATTAAATAGAGGATGCGCTCTCTAAAACGGCCATCATCTCCTTATGGATCCTTCCATTGGATGCCAGAATAGATGGAGATTCAAGGAAATAGTTGTTCCCGCCTATATCTGTTACAGTCCAACCTGCCTCCTCTACAAGCAGCCATCCTGCTGCGCCCAGGGATTTAAT
>QMLT01000045.1 GCA_003646875.1 Deltaproteobacteria bacterium | reverse complement strand
CTATGGTAATGGTCCCTGGAGTGAGGGTAATGGAATTGGCTAAAGCAACCCATGCGATGTCACTCTCCAGTTTTGTCTTAAAACGTATTATCTGAGGATCTATCGGCATCTTTGGGGATAATGCCAGATCGGCCACATGCAAGTTTGCCGAAAAGATCTGGCCCAGGAACCAGGGGCCAGCCTGAACGAACCTTCGGGCCCTAGTCCTGAAGTCGCCAAGCCTGATGTTAAAAAACAGAAGATCGTGAGATAGGCACGCGACAAGCACAGAACAGATAACACCAAGGGTAAGATGAAAGGTGTCAAAGCGTCCTGAGAGTAAAATCCAGAAGGCAAACAAAATGAAAAAGGTTAGAACAGAATTCCGTAGTTCCAATCGTGGCTGTCTGGCGCTCAACAGAAGATCCCTGGCAGCTCGTTTCTCTGTGAGGGATTTTGATTCACTAGTGAACTTTGCAGATGTATATAATAATTCCCTGGCCTCTTCTCTCGCCTTCTCGCTATTTTTACCCTTCTCAAGAATTTCAAAGGCCTTATATACAGCCTGCACCAATACCGTAACTTCCATATCTATCCTTTTTTAACAACTTAGCCATACAAGACCCAAAGGCAAAGATTGAACCGGAGAGGTGGTGAAACGGTGAACCGGTGAGTTTTTATCTCCGGTTCTCCCCCTCTCCGTTTCATTTTTTTTCTTGGGGTGTTTGTGGTGGCAAGATACCTGGCTACATCCTTTATAATTTAAGGAATAATCAAAACAGGCACAGAAGACTCCTCCGCTACCCGATAGCAGGCGCTCCCTGAGAAGATTTCCTTAAAGATGCCCTTTGAGCCATATCCCATTGCAATAAGCGTGGCATTATAGTCTTTTGCAGCCAATAAAATCTCTTCCGGCGTCTTGCCAGCATAAATATGAGATTCAGTATCTATCTTTTCCTCTAAGCAGATTTTCCTGATTTCTTCAACTCTGTCCCTCAGTTTCCTGATATCTTTGACAGTCGGTTTTTTACTCAACACATATACTGTGTCTATCAGTCCTACGAGCGCCTTCACACCTATCACGTAAAGCAATGCCCTTTGAGTTGAATCAGACCAGTTAATAGCAAGAATTACGCTGTCAAACAAGCCTTTTGTGGAAAAACCCTTTTCCTCACCATTTTCATGAATAAGCAGGAGAGGAAGGCGAGTATTTTTGATCAGATTTCTTACTATAGAGCCTTTCAACATTTTTTTCTTTTCTTTAGCGAGGTGAACTACAATAAAGGATGCATTCTCTTTATTGGCTGAATCTAAAATTCTTGGAATAAGCGGACCTGAGCCCCTATCTCTCTTGAGATTTATTCCCTGCTCAGATAATTTTTCCTTTAATCCCTGTGGAAGGCTCTCGGAGAAAAGGATAATTTCCTCAAGTCCAATCTTCTTTATATCCAGCAATCCTTCAAGGAAATCGTAGGTTGGCTCTTTCAGATATGGTATATAGAGGATTTTCTTTATTTTTACAGGCACTACTATTTAACCTCAGCTGGCACAATCAAGACAGGCAAATCTGACTTATCCGCGAGAGAATGGGCCGCACTGCCTGACCATTTTTCCTTCCAGATACTTCTCCTTTTTGCTCCAAGAACAAGCATAGTAGTCCTGTGCTCAGAGGCTGCCTTCTGAATCTGCTCCTCAACTTTACCAATATAAAGATGTGGTCGCGCATCGAATCTTTCGTTAACGAGAATATCACATACTTCATCCAATCTCTTCTTATTACTCCTTTCTAATTTATGCACCTCCATCCTGGATATTTTGGCAACATCCTTTTCGCCAACTACATGAACGATATCAACTCTCTTCACCGCACCCTTTAAAGCAAGGACATAGTCAAGAATCTTTTCAGAAGATACAGACCAATCAAGCCCTAAAAGGAGTCTCTCAAATGGGTTCTCACCCACCTTTCCGGACTGTGATAGATAATTATATATTAAAACCGGTTTAACAGTTCTCCTCAGAAGATCCGATGTTTCTGAACCGGCATATAGTTCCTCAAGTTTAGCCCTTTTGCGCCGAGCAGTGATAATGAGATCCACTCCTTCAATTTCAGCAACAGAGAGGATCTTGGGTACAATATTGCCAATGGCTATATGGGCCACAACTTCCATACCCTCCTCAAACAGAGTTTCCGCCCAATCAATAAACCGAATATCGGCTATCTCTTTTAGCTTCCGTTCTTCCTGCTTTAGATACCCGGCGCCTCTCCTCATAGCTACCTTATCCCTGGATATTACATGGAGAAACACCACATTATTCATCCCTGCCTTTCTAAGCGCCATCAATGATTGTAGGGCATCTAACCATAGCTCCTCAAATTCGGACACAAAAAGTATCTTTGAAACTTTCATAATATCTCCCAATTCCTCTTAATTTAGATCAGCCTAAAATTTTCTTTAATGTCTCAGCCAGATCTTCCGGTTCTACTGGTTTTTCAAGATATGCCTGAGGTTCAGGTACAGTTTCATCACCAAACTCAGTCAAGGCCGCCTGGGATCTGAGAAATGTCCTTTTTGAAACCCCGGAGAGCATAACAATCGGGATGTCTTTAAAAGATGGGTCGAGCTTTAACTCATGATACATTTTAATGCCGCTCTCTCTTGGCATCAATATATCCAGGATAATTAGATCTGGTCTCTCTTTTTTTACCTTTTCCATCCCCTCCGCGCCATCTATTGCCATGATTGGTGTATAACCATTTTCCTCCAGAACAGTTGTAACAAATGTTCTTATATCGGCATCATCCTCAACGTTAAGTACTTTTTTTGCCATACTAAATCCTCCCTTAAATAGGGTTTTCTGAGTTTGTTGGGTTTATTGGGATTGGCACCCGTCAGGCAAGCAGCAGGGAGTATGAAATCTGCTTACCGCCTACTGCTTACTTCCCGCTGCCTACTGTTTTCTGTTACCTCTTGATATGGCAAGTAGACAGTGAATGTAGTTCCACTTCCTTTTTGAGAGGCTACCTGTATCATCCCTCCATTTTCTTTGATTATCTTTTCGGTTACCAATAGACCTAATCCGGTTCCTCTCTCTCCCTTGGTGCTAAAAAGAGAGGAAAAAATTTTCTCCTTTGTCTCTTTATCCATACCGATCCCATTATCAACCACCTCGAATCTTATTACATGATTTTCTTCTATTGATGAAGTTATCTTAACCTGCCAGCGCTTTTTTGATGTGGAATCAAATATGCAAGCATCGATGGCATTGGAAACAAGGTTCAATAGAGATCGATGGATAGCCTTCGGATCTATATATACTTCGCCTAATAAAGGATCAAGATCTATTTTTATTTCAATATTGTTCTCTGCCGCCCTTGATTCCATAAGGGCATACACCTCTTTTATTATCTCATTAGGAAAACAGTTTTCTTTTTCCGGTTGACGCTCCTTAGAGTATGCAAGCAAGTCAAGAACGAGGTCGGATATCCTCCCTACATTCCTCTCGATCATTTTCCAACCGCTTTCTATCTTATCTGTGTCACTCTTGTCAAGCGCAACATTTAATACATAGGCGCCACCCTTAAGCCCATTTAAGATATTTTTTATATAATGGGCAAGACCTGCCACAGTCTGCCCTGTGGCTGCCAATCTCTCAGATGTAATCAATTCTTTCTGCAGTCTTTTTATCTCTCTTAAATCCTGAAAGAAACCAACACTACCTACCACCTCATCTTCTGCATAGAGAATAGAGCCTGAAAATCTTGCAGGAACAATCTCTCCATTCTTGCTGAGAATATCAACCTCTTTCCACTCTGATAGATCGATATTGCTTCTCATTTCTAATCCAGACCTGAATTCTGAAGCTATTTCTTGTGGATAAAGCCGGTCAATATTCATCTTTCGTATTATTTCAGAACGACTGTGCCCAAATATTCCTTCCGCGCCTTTATTATAGATGATAATATCACCCTTCTCGTCTGTAGCGATAATGGCGTCATTCGAAGACGTGATGAGTTTATTCTGAAACTCAGCTCTCCTTTTTACCTCCTCTGTAGCAATTCTTACCATTCGCTCAAGGTCATCGGTATAGGCCTTCAGCTTCTGCTTTATTGATATCCTTTGTTCTGCTCTCTTTAAGGCGATTGAGAGCGCCTCATCCTTTATAGGCTTGTTAAGGAAATCTGAGGCATCAAGTTTAAGGGCCTCTATAGCTAAATCCATATCTCCATGGCCGGTTATCATTATCACCTCGGCATCGGGGTTTAGTTCCTTGATCTGCTTCAAGGTCTCGATCCCGTCCATGCCTGGCATCTTTATATCTGTTAAGATTATGGGCGGTGATTCCCTTTTAAATATCTCAATACCCTCTTCACCTCCCGCTGCCGCTGATACATCATATCCATCATTTGTAAGAGAAAGGGTTAAGACCTTTCTTATCCCCTCTTCATCATCTATGATTAAAAGTTTGGGCATCTTTTCTTGTGTTTACTCAAGTAACTCTATCATTCTACAGCGGGAAATTTCAATGTGAATGTAGTCCCTTTATCTACCTCGCTTTCTATCTCAATTGTTCCACCGTAGTCACTGATAATTCTATAACTGATACTCATGCCCAATCCGGTGCCCTGGCCCACCTCTCTGGTGGTAAAAAAAGGCTCAAATATCTTATCCATTATCTCTGTTGGAATCCCTTTACCAGTATCGGATACTGTCACCACAACTTTATTATCATAAGGGAATGATTTTATCTTAAGCAATTTCTTCCATTTCTTGTCTCTCCATCGCAGGGCCTTATCATCCATTGCATACATGGCATTGGTTACTAAATTGACAAAGACTTGCTCCAGCCGGTTATGCTCTGCCATAATATGAGGCACATTTGGGTCAAGATCGAGCTCGACACCTATCTGGTGCACCCTTAGTTGCTGGCCCATAACCTTGAACACGTCTTTAATAGGTTCGTTTATATTTAACTCGGACCTGGTGAGGTCAGATTGCCTGGCAAATTCTCTCATATGCTTAATTACTTTTGATGCCCTGTCCACATGGCTACCTATTTCTTCAGCCATGATACTCAACTCATCTTTGGAAATCTCCTCGCCCTTTTTGATCTTCTTCAAAAAGAAATCACTTGCAACCTGAATCACATTCAAGGGTTGTGTTAATTCATGTGCCATTCCTGAGGCCAGAGTTCCCAGAGTAGCGAGTTTGCTGGCCTGTACCAACTGCGCCTCCTTTTCTACAGTCTCATTAATATCTGTTGTAGTTGCTATCACATTTTCTTTACCCAAATGCACTGCATGACATGCCACAATATTCACATAAAAGGGTTCTCCTCCTTTTCTGATGTGTCTCCTCCTGGGATAAAAAACACATTGATTGTTAGTGAGTTTTTTTAGTCCCTCTTCAAGTTCTTTATCCTCTTCAAATAACAGATCAAAAAATGACTTCTTCAATAATTCTTCTCTTGATTGCTGATAACAATCCACAGCCGTTGTATTGACATCTATAATGCTAAAGCTATGTCTGTCCATAATAAAAATAGGATTAGGAGCGCTATCAAAGAGGGTTTTATATTTTTCCTCTGATCTGCGCAATTCCTCATTAACCTTTTTGAGTTCCGCTGTTCTTTGCTCTACCCGCATTTCCAGTTCATCATGCGCTCTCTGCAGAGCCTCCTGCGCCTCTTTGCGCTCTGTTGTATCCCAGAGTGTTTCAATCGATCCTACCGTCTTTCCATCAGACCCTTTTATCGGCGCGGCTGTAAAAAAAAGCCATTTACCTTTCTCACCTATGTTTGGAAAGAATTCTTCTGCCTCATACGCTCCTTCAATGAGGGCCGAATTGCTCCACTTCTGTCCATAATAATTCTTTATCTCTTTTTCATTCATTCCATCCACAATAACATCGGCCATGATTGGTCTTTCTTCTGCCCTGAAAGGCAACCATTGTTTATTTGTCCCAACTATCTCATCAGACTTATAGCCAGTTAACTTCTCGCAGGCAATATTCCAATGGGTTACAATATGATCTTTGTTTATGACAAAGGTAGGTATGGTATTTCCCTGGATAATCTGTGATAAGGCTCTTTCCCTCTCAACAAGCTCCTTCTCTACTGTTTGCAAATGCCTCGTCCTTTCTTCCACAATCTTGGCAAGCTGCTCGGAAAAACGATCAAACTCTGTTTTAATCCTCTCCGGCTCATTTATATATTTTTTTAAATCCTTCTTAATTCTCACCCTTTCTTCTTCTATCTGAAGAAAGTCCCAGACTGACATGGCCTCGAGGTGATCTATCAACCTTACTTTTGCGGGCTTATTTTTCTTAAGTTTCTCCAGAACTTCATTATCTCCTGTTAACTCGATAATTAAATTCAAACCTTTAATGGTAAAAAGATCCTTGTAGTCCGTGGTAGTGAATATCCCTCTCTCTTTTGCATATACCAAACCCTCGGCCTTATCATTTATATCTGCTACACCCAGGATGCTGAGTTTATGGTTAATAAAATTCTTTCCAAGGATAATTGCAAGGACAGCCCTACAAACCTTACCTCCACCCACAATAACAATGTTTGAATTTTGCAAAATTTCTCTCATCGTAATCTTTTTTTAAACCAGAATTTAACGCCTTCGCCCAAATTAAAGCACTCCATTCCTCCTAATAATACAAGATTCGATCTGCCTCTAACATGAGTTTGCACGCCTCATACAAATTTATTGGATCAATAAAATCTTCTATATTTGATTTATCGTCAATTTCCTTTGCAAATCCATCAAGCACGTGAAATGTGCCGCATGAAACTATGGATATCTTCATTTTATCTTTTTCAAACCGTGCAAGCTGTTCCATGTTATCCGGCAGTTTTTCTGCCTTTAATCCCTCAAACTGAGAGGCAGTTAATTCCTTCACATCAGGTGTCATGACAAATTTTGCCAGGGTGCCTTTCCTGGTCATTGCAACTGCTTGTGGGCCATATAAAATAGTAACCTTTTTTACATTATAATATCTCCGTGCCACCCAGGCAATAGTATAGGCTGTATAATGATTCCATCGCTTATCAGGCCCTGTGTTTATGAAAATAAGAATGTTTTCCGCAACTGCCATTGTTCTTGTCCCCCTTTCTGATGATCCCTTACCTCATTTTTGCCGAGAGAGTATATTCTTCTCCATTTTGCCTGTCAAGCCTCGGCCCGGATATTATTTCTTTTAGAAACTGGCCGGTATAAGATTCCTTAATAGAGACAATCTCCTCTGGTAAACCAGAACCAACAATAAAGCCCCCCTTCTCCCCCCCTTCCGGACCCAAATCAATTATATAATCAGCTGACTTAATAATATCCATATTATGCTCTATTACGACAATCGTGTTATCCAAATCAACTAAATGATTTAAGACATCCAGGAGTTTCTGTATGTCTGCGAAATGAAGTCCAGTTGTAGGCTCATCCAATAGATACAGAGTTCTTCCTGTATTTTTTTTCCCCAACTCTCGCGCCAGTTTTATCCTCTGCGCCTCACCGCCTGAAAGAGTGGTGGCAGACTGTCCAAGTTTTATATATCCAAGTCCAACATTATACAATAACTCTAACCGACCTCTAATCTGGGGTATAGGAGAAAAAAATCCCATAGCCTCAGCTACAGTCATATCAAGCACATCTGCAATGTTCTTTCCTTTATACCGTATCTCAAGGGTATCCCGATTATACCTCAACCCCTTACACACATCACAGGTAACATATACATCCGGAAGGAAATGCATCTCAATTTTGATAATCCCATCACCCTTGCAAGACTGGCACCTTCCTCCTTCTACATTAAAACTAAACCTGCCTGGTTTATACCCCCTGGCCCGGGATTCTGGCAGCCGAGAGAATAGATCTCTGATATGGGTGAATACCCCTGTATAGGTAGCTGGATTAGACCTTGGGGTTCTTCCGATAGGGTTTTGGTCTATGTTAATTGCCTTATCCAGATACTCTGTACCCAGTATCCTCTTCATTCGACCAACCCTTTCCTTTGAATGATAAAATTTTTGTGCCAGCGCAGGATAGAGAATCTGGTTTATCAAACTGCTTTTGCCAGAGCCTGAAACACCGGTAATGCAGGTAAAAGTACCCAAAGGAATAGTAACATCAATATTTTTAAGGTTATTCTCTGCTGCCCCTTCAATCACTAACTGCTTTCCATTGCCTTTTCTTCTAATGGCTGGAACAGGGATGGAGAGTCTTCCCGAAAGATACTGACCAGTCAATGAGTTTTTGTCTTTCACAATCTCCGCTGGAGTGCCGGTAAATACTACGTTACCACCCTGCTCACCGGCCCCTGGCCCCATATCTATAATATAATCTGCTGAAAGTATCGTTTTAGGATCATGCTCCACAACTATTACCGTATTACCCAATTCCTTCAGGCGTTTAAGGGTTTGTAAGAGTTTATTGTTGTCCCTGTGATGCAATCCAATGCTTGGTTCATCCAAGACATATAATACACCGGAAAGAGAAGAACCAATCTGAGTAGCCAACCTGATCCGCATCTCTTCTCCACCTGAAAGTGTCGATGTAGACCTATCAAGAGAAATGTAGTCAAGCCCCACGCTCTCTAAAAAGCCAAGCCTTTTAATAATCTCCTTGAGTATTTGCCCGCCTATTATCTCTTCCTTTTTTGTTAGACTCAGCCCTTGAAAATACTCATGGGTCTTATTAATAAAAAATGAGGTTATCTCAGCGATGGATTCCCCACCTATCTTTACAGCGAGACTTTCTTCTTTTAATCTTGCTCCATTACATCTCGGGCAGGGCCTAATATTCATGAATCTCTCTATCCATTCCTTAGAAACAGAAGAATCTGTCTCGTGGTACCTTCGGTTGAGGTTTGGTATAATGCCCTCAAAGGGCTTTTTATAAAAATGGCGTCTATCGTCTCTGTCAAAATAGAATCTAATCTCCTCTTTTCCTGAACCATAGAGAAACGCCTTTTGAACGTGTTCTGGGAGATCCCTAAAAGGTGTGTATAGATCAATTTGATAATGCTGAACAAGGGAGTCCAGCATCTGATGAAAATAGATAGAATGCCTGCCCGCCCATGGTTCAATTGCTCCCTCTCTTAACGAAAGGTCGGGGTCTGGAACAATTAAATCGGGGTCAAAGTACATCTTGATTCCAAGACCACCACATTCCTCACAAGCCCCTAAGGGATTGTTAAAGGAAAACATCTGGGGAGTCAGTGGCGGGAAGCTAAAACCACATGCAGGGCAAGTTGCACTTTGGCTAAAGCGGTACTCTTTCTCACCAATGAGATCCACAATTGCCAACCCATCTGATAATGTAAATGCCAATTCCAGGGAATCGGTAAGTCTTCTTTGTATGGTTTTGTTTACTATTAATCTGTCAATAATTACCCTGATAGAATGCTTCTTTTTTTTATCCAGGTTGATGTCAGAATCAAGCAACATGACATTTCCGTCAATCTCAACTCTTACAAAACCTTCTTTTCTCAAACGGTCAAGCAGATGAGCGTGTTCTCCTTTCCTGCCATCCACCACGGGGGATAAAATCTGGATCTTGCTTCCATCCTTAAAGGTCATTATCTTATCTACAACCTGTTGAACGGATTGGGACGTAATGGGAATATCACAATGGGGACAAAAGGGATGTCCAATCCTTGCAAATAAAAGCCTCAGGTAATCATAGATCTCGGTCACAGTACCCACTGTCGACCTTGGATTTTTGCTGGTGGATCGAGCCTGAATAGAAATGGCAGGAGAAAGACCCTCAATGGAATCCACATCTGGCTTATCCATCTTCTCTAAGAATTGCCTCGCATAGGTAGAAAGCGACTCTACATATCTCCTCTGTCCCTCGGCATAGATGGTGTCAAACGCAAGCGTTGATTTACCTGAACCAGACAATCCGGTAATAACGACTAATTTGTTTCGAGGGATAGTAACATCTATGTTCTTAAGATTATGCTGCCTCGCCCCTCTGATAACTATATCGGTTATAGACATTTGTGTTTATTG
>QMLT01000044.1 GCA_003646875.1 Deltaproteobacteria bacterium | reverse complement strand
CCCCATAAATCGGCTCGCACGTGCAACGTGGATTTTACTATTATGCGACTTGTCGGTTGGTGTCCCGATTTATGGGGTGTCTTAAGCATTACTTATAGGGCATGAGACAAAAAAAGACATACCTGTATGCTCCTTAAATGCAGCATTTTTAAGCTGCTGCCCCAACTTATTGAGAAGAGCCGTCCATGGCACAAAGAGGTGAGGTTTTATTTCAAGGTAAAGAGATACTACTTATAGGCAAGGGCGGATTTGGCACTTTTCCATGAGTTTCGGCATGATATTGGAATAGCGCTTGTGTTTAACACGGCTCTCTGGAATGACGATGAGACCGAGTGTTGTTATTTTGGGCGATTTCGGGGGCTGAGCCGTGGGTATTTTACTGGCTTTTTATCTCAAATATATTACCGGAATTGTCTTTTATGAATAAAAGGTAATCTTTAGATTCCCTTTTAATTTTTGTGACAGGAAAACCCATGGATGTTGCTTTTTTGATAATGTCATCTCTGTTTTTAACAGAAATGCAAATGTGATTGTAAACCTGTTTTTGCTTTTTGTCTGTTAGAAATAATTCTATAAGAAGGTCATCATAGGAAAAAAGGGAAACGGGAACCGTGTTGCTTATGCCAAATATTTTTTCAGATAAATCGTCAAAAAGGTCAAATTTATTTATTTCTTTCAGCCCAAGCAAATCTTTATAGAAAGCCTGTATGTCGCTTTCCTCATTGATTGTTATTCCAATATGTTCAAACACAATTACCTTAATTTATTGAAGGTGGTGATATCCATACCTACAATTATTTTCATTCAAAAATGCTGCCATTTAGTTTTAAACTATTTTCTTCATACTACTAACTTCTGCTATCGCCTAACACCGGAGGCCACAAACTGTAGCTGATAAGGTGAATGCCTCGGTTATGGTTTCATTGAATAAGTTAATTATCTAAGCTTGGCCACACTCATGTATCAGTACTGATGATACATAACTATGTATTTCATGATAAGTGAAACCAATTGAGCACAGAATGTCAACCTTGTTTTAAGATTCTAAGGTCGAATGTGGATTAAGTGACTGGTATACGCTCGGCATGTCAAAGATCCCGAGCTTACCGCGGGGGCGCGTGAAAACCGTCTGAAGCTTGCCTGCTGCAAGCAGGGCAACCCCGTTTAGTGGGATAAAACTCTATGAAAAGCTATGAGCAGACGCAAAGAAATCAGATGTAGCCCCGATAGGTTCTGTGAACCTCCCTGTGTAGACCCCAATTTCTCGGGAGTGGTGTGGGGTGGGGTTCCCACGGCTACCGGATTATGTGGTGTTCCTCAAATACAGTACTTACTAAAGACATCAAGCAATTTATCACCTTCCTCATCAGTTATTTCAAAAAGTTTGTTGTCAAATTCCGTCCGGAAACAACTTGCTGGGGATCAAGCTCATCATCTATCAATTGAAGTTCCTTTAACTGACCAACCAATTCGCCCCGTTCCACAGCCCCTCTTGGATAGTATTTTGCATTAAGAACGCAATATACATCTCCAGTTGAACAGAAACTAACGATGCGGTCTTTACTTTTTCCCTGAAGACCAAAAGTTGGAAATTTTGCAATGGCTATCTTAAAGATTTCTTTATCCACAGCCCAATTTAATATTTTTTGCAACTTACCACCTAATTCATTAGATCAACTCGAATTTCCTTTTTGGACACAGATTGTAAAGATTTTTAATGCGCCTAAGGCTCATAAATATATAGAGCTAATGTAATAATTTCTTGCCTGCCCTACGTCCGACTGGGCTGATAACAATCTCCAACCTTGCAAACTGTCAACATGTAATCCCGATTTCATCGGGAAACCTTTTTCAACTGTGAACGGTTATAATTATACATATACATCTTTGTGGTTTATGTGATATCCATCTGATATGAAGAGAGGTATAGGGGCATGATTATCACCACCTGGAATGGGAAATCCTTTGATACGGATAAAGATCTGACTGAAGCTGAACGACATATAGTCCAAAAGCTGTTTGCCTGGGAATCGCTGGTTACCAGCCTTGAACAATTCAGGGAGAAGAAAAAAGATTTCCTGCTAACGGGTTGGAATAACTTGGGGCCGGTCACTGAAAGTCCTGCTTTAAGGGTTATCATGCAAGATATTGAGAGGAAGGTTGCGACACGCTTGAAAACAGAGAAAATCTAGATAAAGGTTCTATCGAATCTTTGCCTGAAGCCGACGATTTGATGGAATAAATATCACATTACTTTAGATGTATCGATATTGGTTTCGTCTAATCTTCTACAGTTTCGCCAGCCCGCCTCGCCTTGCGGATTCGCATGGCGGATAAATGTAAAGTTGTTGACTGGAAGAAAAGGCTCTGATAGAAGGAAAATTGTTTTTATGGATTATCAAGAAGGGAGACTCTTTTGCAATACAAGGCGGTAAAAGGTTTTAAGGATATACTTCCTTATCAGATGGGAACCTGGAATAGGATTGAATCAGAGGCAAAACGAATATTTGAGCTTTTTGGATTTAATGAAATTAGAATCCCGGTCTTAGAAACGGCAGAACTTTTTGCTCGGGGAATAGGGCAGGACACGGATATTGTTTCTAAGGAGATGTATACATTAGAGGACAGGAAGGGTAACTTTCTGGCCATGAGACCGGAGGCAACAGCCTCGGTAATGCGGGCCTACATAGAGCACAAACTGTATAATGTTTCTCCCTTACAGAAGTTATTTACCATAGGGCCAATGTTTCGATACGAGAGACCACAAAAAGGGAGAAGAAGGCAATTTCATCAGATAAATGTTGAGATTATTGGAGACCAAGGCCCCAGATCGGATAGCGAACTAATATTTATGATTATGTATTTTTTTTCCTCGCTGGGGCTCAATGATCTTGTCCTCAATATTAATTCTCTTGGCTGTCTAAACTGTAGGGGACCATTCCGAGCTGAACTTAAGAGTTATCTTGGTAGACATTTCGAACAACTTTGCCCTGATTGCCAGAAGAGGATGGAGACAAATCCCTTAAGGGTATTTGATTGTAAGGTGGAGACGTGTAATCAGATACTAAAAGATGCTCCATCCATACTTGATTTTTTATGCAGTGATTGCGCTCGTCATTTTGATTCTATTCGATCATATCTTGAGGAATTACAGGTGGATTTTGTTGTAAATTCTCATTTAATGAGGGGTCTTGATTATTATACCAGAACTACATTTGAGGTGCAGACAAAAGAGATGGGGGCGCAAAATGCCGTAGCTGGTGGAGGCCGATATGACAATTTGATGAAAGAGTTTGGTGGCCCGGATAGCCCTGCAATCGGATTTGCCATAGGTGTAGAAAGGGTGGTTGAACTTTTAGAGGAAAATGATGTCCAAAAAGAAGAGGGACCGGATATTTTTCTGGCTCCTCTGGGCAAAGAGGCGGAAGACAAGGCATTTATCTGGTTGCAGGAGCTCAGAAAAAGAGGACTCAAATGTGAAATGGAATACAAATCATTAGGCCTAAAGGCTCAGATGAGGCATGCAGATCGACTAAAGGCCAGGAAAGTGTTGATTGTGGGGGACAATGAACTTATTAAAGGAAAGGGTATTGTAAGGGATATGATTTCAAAAGAGCAGACAGAGATTCCCCTGGACAATGTTGTTGATGAACTTATAGGAGTGTTTAATCGTTAAATCGTTGACTTTTTCACCAGTTAACTCACATACGCATTTAACTACTCAAAAAAGATAGGGGAGAGGAGTTGGATATAGATACTATTGGCGATTGGAAAAGGACGAATAATTGCGGTAGTTTAGGAAGAGATGATATTGATCGCGAGGTCGTTCTTATGGGGTGGGTAAACAGACGCAGGGATCTGGGTAAATTGATATTCATTGATCTCAGGGATAGGTTTGGCCTGACCCAGATTGTCTTTGATGAGGCGATTGACAAGATTAGTCATGCTAAGGCAGGTATCTTAAGGAACGAATGGGTTATAGGCGTGAAAGGCCAGGTTATGCCACGCCTGGCCGGTCAGGAAAACCCTGATATGCCTACCGGAGATATTGAGGTGAAGGTGAAGGAATTGAGGATTTTTAATGAAACAAATATTCCTCCATTTCAGGTTGATGGAAAAATCGACGCATCAGAGAGTTTGCGCCTGAAATACAGATACCTAGAGCTTAGAAGGCCGGCCCTTTTTCATAACCTTGTTATGAGGCACAGAATAGCCTTATGTATAAGAAACTTTTTAAACAGTGCGGGATTCTTAGAAGTAGAGACTCCTTTTTTAACAAAAAGCACACCTGAAGGGGCACGGGACTATCTTGTTCCAAGTCGGATTAGTAGAGGATCTTTTTATGCCTTACCCCAATCTCCGCAATTGTTTAAACAGCTCATAATGATGGCTGGCTTTGATCGCTATTTTCAAATTGTTAGATGCTTCCGGGATGAAGATCTCAGGGCGGATAGACAACCAGAATTTACTCAGGTTGATCTTGAATTGTCATTCGTAGATGAACGTGAGGTTATGGATGTTATTGAGGGAATGATGGCAGATTTATTTGCAAAAATTCTTGACCACTCGGTCTCAACACCATTTCCAGTGATCGAATATAATAACGCAGTGAACCAATATGGCTCAGACAGTCCAGATATCAGATTTGGCATGGAATTGATGGATCTCTCTGATCTTCTTAGATCATCAGGCTTCAGGGTCTTTAAGGAGGTGATAGAGCAAGAAGGTGTTGTGAAGGCAATAAATGTCGAGAAAGGAGCCTCTTTTTCTCGGAAGGAGCTGGATGAATTAAACTCCATCGTCTCGAATTCTGGCGCCAGGGGATTTTTCTGGGCTAAGGTTAAATCTGATGGCTGGCAATCAACTCTGAATAAATTTTTGGCCCCTGATATAAGAAGTGCAGTTGAACAGAGACTTGACACAAAAGAGGGAGATCTTATTTTATTTGTGCCTGATAAACTTCAAACAGCAAATGAAGCATTAGGGTTATTAAGGACTGAAATAAGCAAGAGACTTAGTTTGGTGAAAGATGAAACATACTCATTTGTATGGGTAACACGGTTTCCTTTGCTTGAGTACGACAGTGTTGAAGAAAGATATGTAGCGATTCACCATCCTTTTACATCTCCTCTTGAGGAAGATATACCATTGCTCACCGAAAAACCAGAGGCGGTAAGCGCACGAAGCTATGATTTGGTGCTTAACGGTGCAGAGATAGGGGGAGGCAGTGTCAGAATACATAACACTGAATTGCAAAACCAGATCTTCCGTATATTGGGGTTGGGAAAGGAAGAGATAAAGGAAAAGTTTGGGTTTTTCCTTGAGGCATTGAGCTATGGCGCGCCTCCTCATGCAGGCATAGCGCTTGGCTTTGACAGGTTGGTGGCTATTATGACTGGCGCAGAATCTTTAAGGGATGTCATTGCCTTCCCTAAGACTCAAAGGGCAACCTGCGCTGTGACTGATGCGCCCTCAAAGGTGAAGGATGATCAGCTTGCTGAATTGGGTATTTCTCTACTTTAATCTTGACAAAAGATTAAAATAAAATTATACAAATCCAGTCAATAAAAAAGGTTCAATAGTTACCCAGGTTTTTTCATTGAGATGTTTATTTTATATAAAATAGAAGGAGGTATGAAAAGTGAGTGATGTAACAGCTCCCATGGCGGGAAAGGTAATTGATGTGAAGGTTAATGTTGGTGACACGGTTAATGAAGATGATGATCTTATTATTCTTGAGGCAATGAAGATGGAGATGCCTATAGTAGCTCCAGCGTCAGGTACGGTGAAGGAGATAAAATGCAATAAAGGAGATTCAGTTGGGGCTGATGATGTTTTAGCGGTGATCGAATAGACACATGTTTTTTTTAACGAGTATGAATTAATTGCCCTGTCTGAGTATCGACAGGGCAATTTTATCTGAAATACCTTCAAAAAATATATCAATCTTCTAAAAGCTTCATAATTTCAGAATGGTTTAAAATTTCTGAAATAGTATAAATTCAGCCACCAAGTCTCAAAGGCACGAAGAAATGATTATGTCTCTTATTAAAAATGATATTACAAAAAAATTATATAGTAATCTTGGTGACTTGGTGTCTTTGTGGCTGAACTATTACCTGAAATGGAGCATTATATTTAAAAGGAGCATATTATTATGATTGATTGGAATCTTGCGGTAAGGATATTTTCTTTTGGCTTAGGCGCTGTTTTCTCCTCGCTTGCAATACTGATAGCGGCAATATATGCATTTGGGCGGGTTTTAAAAAGTATAGAAAAAAAAGCTGATTAGAAAGGAAAAATTATGCTTGACATGGTCTTGACTACCGGTGTTGTGCACCTGACCTTAGGTAACCTTATTATGTGGCTTATTGCATTTTTCTTTATCTATTTGGCCATCACAAAAAATTACGAACCTCTCCTTTTGGTGCCTATTGGTTTTGGTATTTTAGTAGTAAATTTACCCCTGACATTTCTCATGCAGGAGGGTCAGGGGCTTTTATGGAAATTTTACCACTATGGGTTAGAGTGGGAGGTAATCCCGCCCCTTATATTTTTAGGTTTAGGGGCCATGACAGATTTTGGACCAATGATCGCCAACCCTAAAACACTCATATTGGGCGCAGGGGCCCAGTTCGGCGTTTATGTTGCCTTTTTTGGTGCCCTCATCCTCGGTTTTCAAATACCAGAGGCCTGTTCAATAGGTATAATTGGCGGCGCTGATGGCCCAACAACAATATACACAACAGTCCACCTTGCCCCTCACTTATTAGGTGCAACGGCTGTAGCTGCTTACTCTTATATGTCACTTGTTCCAATCATTCAGCCTCCTATCATGAGGCTCCTTACCACAGATAAGGAACGAAAGATAAAAATGAGACAGTTGCGGCCGGTTTCAAAGAAAGAGAAAATCCTTTTTCCATTAGTGACGGTATTGGTTATCTGTCTTATCGTGCCAGCCTCTGCACCACTCATGGCAATGTTTATGCTGGGAAACCTTTTTAAAGAATGCGGTGTGGTAAAAAGGCTTGCAGATACAGCGGCCAATGAGCTTATGAATATTGTGACCATACTTCTGGGTATTAGCGTTGGCGCGACCATGTCAGCTGAGGCCTTCTTAAAACCGCAGGTTATTTTTGTATTCATTATGGGGCTTGTGGCCTTTGCCTTTTCTACGGCTGCGGGAATACTTCTGGCAAAGTTTATGAACCTTTTTTTCAAGGAAAAGATAAATCCACTAATCGGCTCCGCTGGTGTATCTGCTGTTCCTATGGCAGCCAGGGTAAGCCAGATAATGGGCGCAAAGTACGATCCAAAAAACTTTTTACTCATGCATGCTATGGGTCCCAATGTGGCAGGGGTTATAGGTACAGTGGTTGCTGCGGGAGTATTCCTTGCGCTTGGAGGATGATGAAAGGAGGTTAAGAAGATATGCTTGACGAAAAAGAGATCGGAGAAATAAAAGAGGAATACAAAAAATGGTCTGACAGACTGGAGGGAAAATTAGCAAAGAGACCTGAAAGAAAACCTGAATTTACTAATACCTCAGGCATTCCTTTAAAGAGAGTGTATACACCTTTAGATGCAGCTCATCTTGATTATATGAAAGGGCTCGGCTTGCCAGGGGAGTATCCCTTTACAAGAGGGGTTCAACCCACCATGTACCGGGGAAGATTATGGACTATGCGTCAATATGCAGGTTTTGGCACTGCTGAGGACACAAATCGACGATACCGCTTCCTTCTCGATGCAGGTCAAACAGGGCTATCAGTGGCCTTTGATCTTCCAACACAGATAGGATACGATTCAGATCACCCGCTGGCTCAAGGTGAGGTAGGCAAGGTTGGTGTAACCATTGATTCATTAAAGGATATGGAGACACTCTTTGACCAGATCCCCTTAGACAAGGTAAGCACCTCAATGACCATAAACGCACCGGCCGCTATACTTTTGGCAATGTATATAGCCGTTGCTGAAAATCAGGGTATAGCATCAAAGGATTTAAGGGGCACTATTCAGAATGATATATTAAAAGAGTATTCTGCCAGGGGCACATATATCTTTCCTCCTAAGCCTTCTATGAGGATTATCACCGATATATTTTCATTTTGTTCACAAGAGGTTCCTCAATGGAACACAATAAGTATTAGCGGATATCATATCAGGGAGGCAGGCTCCACTGCTGTTCAGGAGGTAGCTTTTACTCTTGCCGATGGGATTGCCTATGTGGAGGCGGCATTAGAGGCCGGATTAGGTGTGGATGACTTTGGTCCACGACTTTCATTCTTTTTTAATGCCCACCTTGATTTTTTAGAGGAGATCGCAAAGTTCAGGGCTGCAAGAAGACTGTGGGCAACAATTATGCGGGACAGATTTAAGGCCAGGGATCCACGGTCGATGATGATGAGATTTCATACCCAGACAGCCGGCTGCACCCTCACTGCGCAGCAGCCAAAAAATAATATAGTAAGAGTGGCCTTTCAAGCCCTTTCTGCTGTTTTGGGCGGCACACAATCACTCCATACAAACTCAATGGATGAAGCCTTTGCATTACCTGGTGAAGAGGCTGTTCAGATTGCCCTCAGGACTCAACAGCTTATCGGCTATGAGTCTGGTGTTACTGATACAGTAGACCCATTGGGTGGCTCGTATTATATTGAAGAGTTGACAGAAGAGATTTTTAATAGGGCTAAAGAATATATTGATAAGATTGACGAGCTTGGCGGGGCAGCATCCGCTATTGAGCAGGGCTTTATACAAAGGGAAATCCAGGATAGCGCCTATCGTTACCAGAGAGAGATTGAGAAGGGGGAGAGGGTGGTTGTTGGCGTAAACAAGTTTCAGGTGGAAGAGGAATCTCCAAAAGATCTATTACGGGTAGATCCTGCCGTGAGGATTTCACAGATGGAACGACTGAAAAGGCTGAAATCCGAGCGAGACAATGCAAGGGTAAGGGATATACTCAGTGAGTTAAAAAATGCTGCGGAAGGGAAAGAAAACCTGATGCCCATCATTTTGGATGCAGTCAAGGCCTACGCCACTCTGGGAGAGATCTGCGACGCATTAAGGGATGTTTTTGGAGAATATCAGCCGGTAAGCACTATTGGGTAATGCCAGCTGATTGTTCTTGGTTAAGTCGTCGAGAAGTTGAGTAGAAAAAACCGGATCACTCAACCTTTTAACCATTTAACTAATTAACCATGACAATTATGGGGGTGATCAAGGATGGATAATAAAAGAAAGATTAGAGTATTAGCCACTAAACCTGGTCTGGATGGCCATGATAGGGGCATAAAGGTTATTGCCAATGCATTAATGGATGCTGGGATGGAGGTAATCTATACCGGTTTAAGGCAAAGCCCTGAACAGATTGTGGAGACATCCATCCAGGAGGATGTAGATGTTATTGCCTTGAGTATCCTTTCTGGAGCCCATGACTTTCTCTTCCCCAGGATAATGGAATTGTTAAGGGAAAAGGGAGTAGATGATGTATTGGTTATTGGGGGCGGTATCATACCGGATGAGGATATACCTTCTCTTAAAGAAATAGGAATAGCAGAGGTTTTTGGTCCTGGCACCTACACCGATGATATCGTTACATATATAAAAAATAATCTGAAGCGCTAAAGTAGCATTTCCTTTAAAAAATCAAGATTGACTGACTTCAAGGTGCGAAGAATGGTGTTTAGCTGAATCTCAACGGTTCCTTCATAGATTTCACATATCCTGTTATCCCTGTAGCGTCTCTCTACCTCTTGTTCTATAAAATAGCCATAACCGCCGAACATATTAATAGTCTGGTCAATTATCTCTTTTGCATGTTCTGGAACAAGGTATTTTACTATACCAGTAAACATTGGGATCAGGGTTTTGTGCTCTTTACTGCCTATCTCGCACATCCTGGCGGCGTAGTAAAGGAGGGATTTGGCGGACATTAGGTCGCCAAACATTCTTGCAATCTTATGGCCAACACCTTGAAATTCGATGATAGGTTTTCCGAATTGTTCTCGCGCTCGAACATGTGAAAGTGCCTTTAAAAAGGCGCCTTCGGCTGTGCCAAGAGAT
>QMLT01000043.1 GCA_003646875.1 Deltaproteobacteria bacterium | reverse complement strand
ATCATCTCCAATGATTCAATGGGCTAGTAGCTTCTGGATGCTTTTCAGCAACCTGGGCAACTGTGAAGCCTCTCGATAAATCGGCATTTGGCTGATTTGGCAGTGTTGCCATTTTGGCCAAATGATTACGGATCGTCTACCTGGCTTGTCCCAATCTCGTGGCAATCCTGTCCTGTGGGATCCCGAGCCGGTCCATGCGAAATATCTTGACATTGACAGCCAAATCTTCTTCTTTTCAGGACTGTTCACTCAACATTTTGCTCTTTTTCCAAATCGTCAAGGATTTGAGAGAGCTTTATATCGCTTGTTAGTTTCATCCCTCAAGCTTTCAAGGATAAAAAGAATTTGCTTTTTTGTGATGACATTCGGCGTAAATATCAATTGAAGTGAAATCAATGAGATCCTTAGGAAGAAATACACACAGCCCAAAAATACGCTTTGGAAGATCCGTTTTTACAGTGGTCAAGGCCATTCAGAATTTGTACCTGGGGGAAGATAAGTGAAAGTTTTCAACAACGTCCCCAAGTCACTCACTCCTCGAACTTGACCATCAAGATCTATTATCATATACTCATACAACATACACAATTCAAGCTGCTCCCGAATGTCCACCGCTATCATTGTTTAGCCCTTTCAAAGGAACAAGGGCGCTTCCAATAACAAAATTATGAGGCCCTGAAGAATATCACCAAGGGAAGATATATGCATCTATTTTTATGAGCTATACTATAAAAAATATGCTGAATCCAAGATACCTCGCTATGAAATTAATAAGAGCCAATCATAAACTTTTTTTTGTTTTCTTTCTTTTATCTTTTGTATTCCTTATTTTTTGCCATCTATCCTATTGCTCTCCGCTTTATGAAGATAGTCAACATTATAAGAAGATCAGATACAAGATGGTAAACAAACAGATAGCTGCCAGAGGTATCTATGATCAAAAAGTTTTACAGGCTATGAGAGATGTTCCCCGCCACTTGTTTGTGCCAGAAAGAAGACGAAGGTCTGCCTATGGCGATTTCCCTTTGCCTATTGGATATGGACAGACCATCTCTCAACCTTATATTGTAGCTTTAATGACCGAGTTGCTTAAGCCAGAAAAAGATGATATTGCGTTGGAAGTAGGAACTGGTTCTGGGTATCAGGCAGCAGTACTAAGCAAGATAGTAAAAAAGGTCTATACTGTAGAAATTATCACTCCTCTGGGTAAAGATGCTGAAAAACGACTTAATGAAATGGGGTATAAAAATATTACAGTGAAAGTTGGCGATGGCTACTTTGGGTGGGAACAATACGCTCCCTTTGACTGTATTATAGTAACGGCAGCCTCTGATCATATTCCTCCTCCCCTTATAAAACAGCTGAAAAATGGAGGGAAAATGGCTATCCCCGTAGGCATGCCTTTCCAGGTACAGAAGCTTATGGTAGTAGAAAAATCAGAGAAGGGCGAGATAGGGATAAAAAATATTTTGCCAGTTCGATTTGTGCCTTTACGGAGGGTTCAAAGATAATTCCACGAGTATGGAGTTATAAACCATCTTACCCCTGTCTAAAGAGATATTCCCGGAAAAGGCCTTTGGGATGGCTCATTTAATTGCATAGGAATTTTCTTTCCATAAAAGGTAAATAATTTTAGAAACGAGGTGAACAGAATTTTCTTGTTTCATTTTCTTGCCCTTCTATGTATCTCTTCAAGCTCCCTCGCTTATGAACTAATCTTGATGCGCCTTTTTAGCATTGTCCAATGGTATCATTTTGCCTATATGGTAATAAGCATAGCCCTTCTGGGTTTTGCCGCCAGCGGCACCTTGTTGGCCCTTATACAGCACAGAAGAAAAATGCCTTTCACTGAAAAAGATTTTGCTTTCCTGTTTTCTTGTCTTTCCTTATTGCTTTTCATTTTTACGGTGGCAAGTTTCTCTCTTGCTCAAACAATTCCTTTTTCTCCTTTTCAGTTAGTCTGGCAAAAAAGTCAGTATTTATATTTGGCAGGATATTATGTGTTATTGTTTATCCCTTTTTTCCTCGCAGGATGTTTTATTGGGCTGAATTTTATATGCTTTAAGAAAAATATAGCCCAGGTTTATTTTTTCAACTTGCTGGGTTCCGGATCAGGAGTATTGATAGCCTTTCTTTCTTTTTATTTACTAACTCCGGCTCTATTACTTACAGTCCCCAGCTTTTTTGCATTATTGGGTTTTCACTTTTCTGCTCGAAAAAAGATCCAAATGAAATCCTATATTATTCTGAGTATAGTAGGTATCCTCTTTTTGTTCATGTTCGCGATTAAGGGTGGAGTTTCATTAAAAATTTCTCCTTATAAAGGAATCAGTAAATGCCTGCAGTTACCGGGAGCAAGACTTGAATATGAGGGATATTCACCTCTGGGGTTAATACAGGTAGTAGATGCACCTTCCCTTCGGTATGCACCTGGGCTAAGTCTTGCATATACCCAGGGTGGTCCACCTCCTCAGAAGGAAGTATTTATCGATGGACATTCGTATGGCGCGATCACTAATTTTAAAGGTGACAGGAGTAAATTAAAATATCTTGACTACACTACTTTTACGCTTGCCTACCATTTGATTTCCCCTCAGGGTGATTTAATCGTGAATCCGGGAAGTGGAAATCAGATTTTAGCTGCTTTGTATCACTCCTCAACTCATATTCAGGTTGTTGAGTCTCATCCTGATATTGTAAATCTTCTCAGGGGCCCTTTACGGTCTTTCCCCCAGAATATCTATAACCAGCAGCCTCATATTACCGTAGATATAGCCTCTCCGCGAGAGTTTATAGCGAGAGAACTCAACACATACGACCTTATCCAATTGGGCTTGATTGGTAGTTGGAGAGGAATGGAGGGAGGGATTTATGCTACAGGAGAGAATTATATTTATACGATAGAGGCCTTCCAGGAATATTTTGAGCATCTGAAGCCCCAGGGTATATTCAGTGCCTCTGCGTGGTTGAGCAGTCCTCCCCGCACTTTTCTAAAACTTATAGCTTTATCTGTTGAGACCTTAGATACAAAATGGAGAGGAGATATTTCTCGCTCAGTGGTAGCTATTCGCAGTTGGGCAACCGGGACTGTGCTTATAAAGAAGGGGGAGTTTAGTTTTGCTGAGCTTATAAAGATAAAGAATTTTTGTAAGAGAAGAGCTTTTGATCTGGTTTATTATCCAGGAATTGACCGAGGAGAAGTTAATCTATATAGCATACTGGAGAAGCCGGTTTATTATGAAGGTATTTGTCATTTATTAAGGAGGGGTACCCGGGATGAATATTATGAGAATCACGTATTCAACATAAAACCACCTACTGATGACAAACCCTATTTTTTCCATTTCTTCAGGTTATCCTCTTTTTTTTATCTTCTTAAGACTTTGGGCAGAGAATGGATTCCTTTCGTAGAGTGGGGCTATGTAATTTTATGGGGCACCTTAGTGCAAGCCCTTATTATCGCCCCCCTCTTTATGTTTTTGCCAATTATTTTTATTAGAAATAAGGGGAGACTATCTTTTTTAGAAAAAGAAAAAATCTTTCTTTATTTTAGCTTGCTTGGTTTGGCTTTTATGTTCATAGAGATGGGCTATATTCAAAAATTTATTGTTTTATTGACTCATCCCATTTTTTCTCTGGCTCTTGTATTGTTCACCGTAATGTTTTTCTCCGGGATAGGCAGCCTTATAAGCAGCAGGATAGGTCAGAAGAACAGATGGATACCATTTATGGGAATACTGTTCTTTTCCTGCATCTACCTTATATTCTTAGATGGATTACTGAAGATTTTCCTTCCAGTTCCTTTTCCTTTGAAGTGCATAGCAGTGGTTATATTATTGGCCCCCTTAGCCATTTTTATGGGAATGCCTTTTCCCATTGGTCTGCAAATAGTCTCAGATAAGGCGAGTAATTATATACCCTGGGTGTGGGGTATCAACGGTGTAGCTTCAGTGATTGCTCCTGTTCTAGGGAGTTTGTTGAGTGTTTGTCTGGGGTTTCGTATAGTGATGGGAGTTAGTTTGTTGCTCTATGGTGTAGCTGGATGGATTATTCATCGCACTGCATACTAAAAATCAATCTCGGATTTTGGGTTTCAACGGATATTGCTTTTTTTATATTTTATATAATATAATTTTGAAGTCGATATTTAAAGGGCGAATTTAGGAATCTGGCTCTAATTTCATACCTTATGCGATAAATTCAGAAAGGCATAGTTATGACAGGAGAAGCAGTAAGGGAAACACATTTTCCCAATTTAAAACTGATTAATCGTGGGAAGGTCAGGGATATCTATGAGGTGGGAGATACCTTGCTTATAGTTGCTACTGATCGGATATCAGCTTTTGATGTGGTTATGGATGACCCAATTCCAGATAAGGGAAGGATCTTAACAAAGCTATCGCTCTTTTGGTTTGAAAAAACCTCATCCATAATTAATAATCATGTAATCACTGCTAACCCAGATGAATACCCTGCATCTTGCAGGCCTTACAAAGACTATCTTCTGGATAGAAGCATGCTGGTACATAAAGCAAATCCCTTTCCAGTGGAATGTATTGTAAGGGGTTATGTTTCAGGTTCCGGTTGGCTTGAGTATCAGGCTCATGGGAAGATCTCAGGGATCTATCTTCCTGAGGGCCTGAAAGAGTCAGATATACTGCCAGAACCAATTTTTACACCATCTACAAAAGCTGAGGCGGGAATACATGATGAAAATATTTCCTTTGAGGATGCTGCACATATTGTTGGTGAAGATATAGCCAGACAGATGCGAAGTATTAGTTTAAAAATATACCAATGCGGAAGAGATCTGGCTTCTAATAAGGGTATTATCATAGCTGATACCAAATTCGAGTTTGGATTGGTAGAAGATAATTTTATGTTGATTGATGAAATATTAACCCCGGATTCATCCAGATTCTGGCCCATGGATGGATATATGCCAGGAAGGGCACAAAAGAGTTTTGACAAACAGTTTTTAAGGGATTACCTCAATAGCCTTGATTGGCCGAAAAAGCCACCTCCACCAAAATTACCAGTAGAAATAATTCAAATCACAAGAGACAAATATCTCGAGGCCCTTGAGAGATTAACAGGGAAAGGCCTGTAAGCCCTACTAGCCAATTGAGGCCCAATTTTTTTCACTCCACTTCTTTAGTCGCTTCCCTTGACAACGCTTCTATTGATGGTTAATATTTTCCCATACTAATCTTTATTATTGATGCTCTCGTACAAAGTCTCAACAACATTTCATTTCTATCGACCTGTCTACGTGCGGTCACCTGCCTGCCGCGCCAATGGCGCAGGTGGACGCACAGGCAGGAGTGAGAAATCTTACCAATGTAATCCCGACATGTCGGGAAAAATACAAGATTTCTCCTTGCAGTCGAAATGACAGATTCACAAAATATGACTTTTTCCGAGGTTACCATTATTAATCAATAATAAGAGTTCTCATATGAGTGAAGTAGAGATTAAAATAAATGAGGAAGATGATAAGGTAAATACCGGCAAAGAGATGGATAAAAAAGAGGGAAAAAAAGCAGAAGACCTTAAAGAACAACATGAGAACTCCCGTGAGAAGAGTAAAGAAAAGAAGGTGAAGAAGATAGAGGAAATGACAAAACGGGAACTCCTGGAAAAGCTAAAAAAAACTGAGTTAAAGGCCAAAGAAAATTACGATCTCTATATGCGAACCTATGCTGAAATGGAAAATATCAAAAAAAGAGGGAAAAAAGAAAGAGAGGATCTGGCAAAATTTGCAAATGAGTCTCTCATCAAGGAGATTTTACCAACTATTGATAATCTCGAAAAGGCGATATCTCATGCGAACAACGATGCTAACCCTTCAGTGTTAATTAAGGGTCTTGAAATGACATTGAGTGGTCTCATGAAAACGTTAGAAAAATCGGGTCTTAAAAAGGTTGAGGCAGCAGGAAAACCATTTGACCCCAATTTTCATGAGGCAATTTCACAACAGATAGATGATAAGGTTGTTCAGGGACATATTATAATGGAGCTGCAAAAGGGCTATCTGCTCAATGAGCGTTTGATTAGGCCATCAATGGTTGTGGTCTCGCAAGGAAACAGTAAAAGTGAAGGAGTTAAAAGTCCTCAAACATAAGGAAATAAATTCTGTTAACGTTAGCTCATTCATGAATTAGACACTTTATAGACACCTTTCCAGATAATAATTATTTTTAAGGAGGAGATAATGGCTAAGATAATCGGAATCGATTTAGGAACAACAAATTCCTGTGTAGCTCTAATGGAGGGAGGTGAACCAAAGGTAATTGCCAATGTTGAAGGGAATCGGACCACACCGTCTATTGTGGCATTCACTGATAGTGGAGAACGCCTTGTAGGTCAGGCTGCAAAAAGGCAGGCAATCACCAATCCGGAGAACACTGTCTATGCGGTTAAAAGACTTATCGGAAGAAAGTTTGATTCACCTGAGGTTCAAAGAGACGTTAAGATATCCCCTTACAAGATTACCAGGGCAAAAAATGCTGATGCTCAGATAACTGTCAGAGGCGTGGATCACAGTCCAGCAGAGATTTCGTCAATGGTATTGCAAAAAATGAAGCAGACTGCCGAAGAATATCTTGGTGAAAAGGTAACTGAAGCTGTTATTACCGTTCCGGCCTACTTTAATGACAGCCAGAGACAGGCAACAAAGGATGCTGGAAAGATAGCGGGATTGAATGTTCAACGGATAATCAATGAACCCACGGCTGCATCACTTGCCTATGGTCTGGATAAAAAGAAGGACGAAAAAATTGCTGTATTTGATCTTGGGGGTGGAACCTTTGATATCTCTATCCTGGAGATAGGTGATGGAGTTTTTGAGGTCAAATCCACAAACGGGGACACCCATTTAGGGGGTGAGGACTTTGATCAAAGGGTTATGGATTACCTTGCTGATGAATTCAAAAAGGATCAAGGGATTGATCTAAGAAATGACAAAATGGCATTGCAACGTCTGAAGGAGGCGGCTGAGAAGGCAAAAATGGAACTTTCCTCCGCAATGGAGACAGAGGTTAATCTTCCCTTTATTACTGCCGATGCAAGCGGGCCGAAACATCTGAATATTAAACTCACCAGGGCAAAGCTTGAGTCTCTTGTAGAGGATTTGGTTGATAAAACAGTGGAGCCCTGCAAACTTGCCTTAGGAGATTCTGGTTTGAAGACCGGTGATATTAACGAGATTATTCTGGTTGGAGGGATGACCAGGATGCCTATGGTTCAGGAGAAAGTAAAGCAAATCTTTGGTAAAGAGCCACATAAAGGTGTTAACCCTGATGAGGTTGTTGCAATCGGTGCAGCAATACAGGGAGGCGTGTTAAAGGGAGATGTAAAGGATGTTCTCTTGCTTGATGTTACTCCCCTTTCCCTGGGAATTGAGACCCTTGGTGGTGTTTTCACCAAGTTGATTGAGAAAAACACTACGATACCTACCAAAAAGAGCCAGATATTCTCAACTGCTGCAGATAACCAGCCTGCTGTGTCTATCCATGTCCTTCAAGGTGAAAGGGAAATGGCTGCCTACAATAAAACACTCGGTCGCTTTGAACTCGTTGGAATTCCACCAGCGCCAAGAGGCGTTCCTCAGATAGAGGTAACCTTTGATATCGATGCAAATGGAATTGTTAATGTATCTGCAAAAGATATGGGAACCGGAAAGGAACAATCCATAAAGATAACCGCTTCAAGTGGTCTCAGTGAGGAGGAAATTGAGAAGTTAGTCAAAGATGCTGAGCTTCACAGTGAAGAGGATAAAAAGAAGAGAGAGCTTGTTGATGCTCGAAATGCTGCTGATTCCCTTATCTACTCGACTGAAAAATCTCTTAAAGAGGCTGGAGATAAAATAGATGCTGGCACAAAAGGAGAGATAGATGACGCCATAGGTAAGCTTAAAAAGGCTATGGAGGGTGAAGATACATCAGAAATTAAACGGCTTTCAGAGGAATTAACACAGGTTTCACATAAAATAGCTGAAGTTTTGTATGCACAAGCCACCCAATCACAAGGACAAGCTGGCCCGAAGCCAGGCCCTGCGGAAGCAGAGACAGCAAAAAAGGATGAGGAGGTTGTTGACGCAGATTTTGAGGAAGTAAAGGATGACAATAAATAAAGTCCCTTATTTTATAAAGGCCATTACTGTTTTGATAGCGGTAATGGCTTTTTTTGTATTCTCTTGTGAGAAGAGAATAATCTTAAAGAAACCGCCTGAAAAGGTAGCTGTAAAGAAACCGCCTGAAAAGAAAATAGTCATCGATTATTTCTTAGAGGCTGAGCGATATTGGAGTGAAAAAAATTATGATAAAGCGCTGGCAGCGTATGATCAGTATCTTATGATAGAACCAAAAGGGGATAGGGTTCGAGATGCATTAACCAGGAAGGCAACGATATATTATAATACGAACCGGTATGAGGAGGCCTTGCCCCTATTTTTAGATGTTATCGAAGAATATCCCGTGGAAAGGAGGGCTGAAATCCACCTTTTAACTGCCAAGACGTATTTCCACCTGAAGAAATACCCGGAGGCAAGATTATCTGCTTTACGCTGGCTTGAGATTTATACATATTATCCTGGCAGAGAAGAGGTATTTTTTCTTTTAGGCCAAACCTTAAAAGAATTACATAATAATCCACGGGCCTTTTATTGGTGGCTCAAGGTTCTGGAATCTTCATCAATAAAAGGAGAGCGGAAGGAAAGAATAAGGTTGCAACTTTCAGATCTTATCTATCAGGCCACAGAAGATGAACTCATGCAAATGTCTGCCTATGCTAAAGAGTCTGATTTTATCTATCCTATCTATTATCAGCTTGCACTATATTATTTTACCTCGGGCCGGTTAGAAAAGGCACGCAAGGCGGTATTAAATGTGGTGGGTGTTGCGCCGGAAGAAGACTGGGTTATAAAACCTCAAGAAATGCTCCAGATGATTGATGAGAGATTGGAAGTGCGCCCTAATGTTGTTGGCTGCCTCTTGCCCCTGAGCGGTCCATTTGCTCTCTATGGACAGGAGGTGCTCAACGGTCTCGAGCTTGGTTTTGATATCTTTCAGGAGAACGAAGAAGGCCTTTCATCTATGGAGCTTGTTATCAGAGACACAAAAGGTGATCCTGAAACAGCAATTGAGGCTATAAAAGAACTGGCAGTCAAAGAAAAGGCGCTTGTTACTATAGGACCTCTTGTTAGCAGGGTAGCTGAAGGGGTTGTGGAAAAGGCTCAAGAATTAGGTATGCCCATAATAACCTTAAGCCAGAGTGAAGCCATTACAAAAAAAGGAGATATGGTTTTTCAGAATTGCCTTAACCCAGAGGACCAGCTAAGAAGTTTAGTAAATAAGGTTATGGGAGAGATGGGCTTAAAGAGATTTGCTATTCTCTATCCTGCCAATTCTTACGGCAAATACTTTATGAATAAATTATGGGATAAGGTTGAATCAAATGGAGGGGTGATAACTGCAGTAGAGTCGTATGATCCGAAGAGTACAGATTTTGCAGTAGAGATAAAAAAAATGGTTGGTCTCTTCTATCCCAGGCCAAGACCAGAGATTGAGGAAGAACAGGAGGAAAAGGAAGAGGATAAGGGACAATTAGAACAGAAAATGGAAGAACAAGATTTAGAAGAGGAACCGGAGCCTATCGTTGATTTTGATGCTGTCTTTATCCCGGATAATTATGAAAGGGCAGGCCTTATAGCATCTCAATTGGCCTATCATGATGTTTTGGGGGTAACCCTTTTAGGAACAAGTCTTTGGAACTCTCCGAAATTAATAGACATCGCCGGAAGATATGTTCATGGAGCAATATTTCCATCTGGATTCTTTTCTGGTAGTGGTTATATAGGTGTTGATAGTTTTGTTGACCAGTACAGAACAAGTTTTGGCAAAGAACCACGATTTCTTGCTGCAATAGGCTACGATACTATTCGAGTAGTCAAAGAAATCTTGAAGGAAAAAGGGAAAGACATAAAGACAAGAGAAGATTTTCGTTCTGCCTTAGCAAGGAATAAATATTTTGATACCGTAACCGGGCCAATGTTTTTTGATGATGAAAGAAGGGCAAAAAGGGACCCTCTTCTTCTGACCATTAGTGGGAGACATTTTCTTCCTATGCCATAACATATTCGTACCAGCTCAATAAACAGGGGCGTTTCACTCCCACCCCAACCCTCCCCCCTCAAGGGGGGAGGGAGTTTCTTTAATGATTTCAATCAATTAATTCCCTCTCCCGTAACTTCTCAATAAGTTGGGGCAGCAGCTTAAAAATGCTGCATTT